>DASZOW010000322.1:0-6596 GCA_035550615.1 Puia sp. | reverse complement strand
CACAGGCAATATTCGCAGAAGAGATCCAGGGAAAAATAGCGCCGTCTCTCTCCATACCCTCACCCATATCACAATTCAGGTCGACGCCATTCAGCATACCATCTCGTTTAAATGATCCAGACACGAACGTTGCAGGATATGAAGCTCTTTCTGTCGCGACAACAACATCTGTTCGGCGGATTCGAGATCCATCAATTTGAATTGGATCGTATCGGAAGGCCGCAGCTGCGCCAGCTTCGGCAGATGAGCGGAGACTACATGCGCGATCCGCGGATAACCGCCCGTTGTCTGATGATCGGCCATGAGCACGATGGGCTGGCCCCCGGGAGGGAGCTGCACCGTCCCGAACGCCACCGCCGACGATACGAGCTCGACAGGCGGCTCGAGTATCAATGGCGCCCCGCTCAGCTGATAACCCATCCGGTCCGAGCTGGGATGGATAATATAGTTGTTCTCCGTAAACGTACGCCGCGCAGCCTCCGACAGCAGCGGCCACTCATTACCGGGAATAAAGCCGATCTCATGCGGATACTGATAGATCTTTTCGGTATTGACACGCCAGGGCAGCACCTCGAAGTTGCTCTCCTCCTTGAGGAGACCGGCGAAATAGATCGTACTCTCGTTAAAGGGCAGCTCATCGCCCTTTTTAAGCGGCATGCCATCCCATCCGCCCACGCCGGCCTTGAGACTCGTGCTGTTGCTGTTCAGCCATTTCTTCAGACAATAGCCGCCATGAACGCTCAGATAACATCTTCCGCCCTGCACAAGACTGGGGAAATGCAACACCGTATTGCGGCGCACCACCACCGGCTGCCACCGGGGAATGGCCTCATCGTTGACGGTCGGCAAAAAATCGGCGCCGGTGATCGCGATCAGCGTATTTTGTTCAAAAAGAATTTGTGGGCCGGGAAAATGGATCTCGATAACAGCCTCGTGTTGGTCGTTGCCCACAAGGAGATTAGCCACCTGGGCCGCATAGCTGTCCATCACTCCGCCGGGGTTGATGCCCCAGTTACCGTAACCATGTCTGCCCAGATCCTGGACCGTATCGAGCAAACCAGGTTTAATAATGGAGAACGCCATAATGTTTTCTTGGTTGAGTTAGGCCCTGCGCCTGCTTATGCGGGCCCAGGCGGAAGGTTCTCAAGGGCTGTTCAACGGGGTTCCAAGAGGGTGCGAGGTTATCTAAGCTACTAATTTAAAAAATTAAACCGATCTCTGATTTATTTAAAAGGTCTACTACATGGGACGCCCGGATGATTCGTGAAATTCGCAGTGCGAATCGGAATACTATACATGACGCCCCGCCAGCTCCCGGAATTCGCTCGGCGAAATGGAATAGAACTGTACGTGATCGCCTGTCTGCAGATGTATCGGCGGGTCCTGCATGGGATCGAAGAGTTTCAACGGTGTCCGGCCGATGATCTGCCATCCTCCCGGGCTGTTCAGCGGATAGATGCCCGTCTGCATCCCCGCGATCCCTACCCCCCCTGCCGCCACCGGTACTGGCCGTTCCTTACGGGGTAGCCGAAGCTCATCGGGTATTATTCCCATATAGGCAAAACCGGGCAGAAACCCGATCATATATACGCGGTAGACAGCGGCGCAATGCAGCTCGATGACGGCTGGTATCGCCAACCCCTTCTGAGCGGCTACCCAGGGGAGATCAGGACCGAATTCGCGATCGTAGCATACGGGTATGCGAAAAGAATGCCCCGACCTCCTACCCGGCGTCTGCCCCCCGGCCCGATCGGAAACACCCGCCCCGGATGCGCCGGATACCTGCGCCACCTCTCCCGCGGATAGGCCCCTGCCGGCCACCTCCCTCCATCCCCTCGCCAGCAACTCTTCTACCCACCGTGCCGCTCCATGCGGACATTCTATCTCGCTGGCCCGCACCACCGCGGGGTCATAAAAAACGGAAACCGAACTATAAGCTACGATGATATCGAGGAGGCCGGGAAACCGGTGCGCCTGAAGCCAGTCATGGACCGCCAGCGCCTGTATATTATGGTATTCGTCGATGACATTCCCAAGATCCAGGGTGATCGCCGAATCGCCCAGGGGATAGATCTTATACGAGGTCGAAGGGGCCGCCATGCAACAAATTAAGCCTTTTTAGAACAACGAGCGGCTTCGACTGTTCATAAATCTATAACTTCCTGGCAATGCGAATATGCAAATCGCTGCTAATCAGGTAAAAACAACCAGACCTTTCCGGTAAGATCCACCGGGCTTCGGCCCACTTATTTTTTAATTTGAACGTTATACTGTAAACTTGCACGCGTATAAACCCTTTTATACTACAAAATGGCTAAGAACTTATTAATTGTGGAGTCGCCGGCAAAAGCCAAGACGATCGAGAAGATTCTGGGTGAGGATTTCGAGGTAAAAAGCTGCTACGGGCATATCCGGGATCTCGAAAAGGATGACATGGGGATCGATATAAAGAACAACTACCGCCCGCGTTATATCGTTCCGGTAGATAAAGAAAAGGTTGTCAAAGAGTTAAAATCCGTCGCCAAAAAATCTGGCGAAGTCTGGCTCGCGACTGATGAGGACCGGGAAGGAGAAGCTATCTCCTGGCACCTGTGCGAGGTGCTCGGACTCGATCCCGTCACCACCAAACGCATCGTCTTCCATGAGATCACCAAACCGGCGATCCAGTCGGCCGTCAAAAAGCCGCGTACCGTCGATATGAACCTCGTGAACGCCCAGCAGGCCCGCCGGGTGCTGGACCGGATCGTGGGTTTCGAGCTCAGCCCCGTCCTCTGGCGCAAGATGAGCATGAAGAATAATCTTTCCGCCGGCCGGGTCCAAAGCGTCGCGGTCCGCATCATCGCGGAACGGGAACGGGAGATCAATGCCTTTGTGCCGGTCAGCTCTTTTAAAATGGAAGCGCTGTTCACCGCCAAAGACCTCAGCGGTAAGATCGTGACCTTCTCCGCGGAAGGAAAGAAACAATCCTCCGCCGAGAACGCGGAGAAATTCCTTCAGTCCTGTTTCGGCGCCGATTATACGGTGGGCGATATCCAGGTAAAACCCGGCAAAAAGACCCCCGCGGCCCCATTTACCACCTCTACCCTCCAACAGGAGGCCAGCCGGAAATTGGGGTATTCGGTCAGCCGGACCATGCTGCTGGCGCAGAAACTCTATGAAAGCGGTAAGATCACCTATATGCGTACCGACAGCGTCAATCTGAGCGAACTCGCCATGGACGCCGCCGCCAACCAGATCAAAAGCCAGTACGGCGAAAAATATCACCAGGCCCGCAAATTCAAGAATAAGAACGAATCCGCCCAGGAAGCACACGAGGCCATCCGTCCGACCTATATGGACGCCATGACCGTCGAAGACGCCGACTGCCGCCGCCTCTATGAACTGATCTGGAAACGGACCATGGCCAGCCAGATGGCCGACGCCGAACTGGAAAAGACCATTGCCAAAATTCAGATCTCGACGAACAAAGAAGAGCTGACCGCCAGCGGCGAAGTGCTCAAATTCGACGGCTTCCTCAAGGTCTATATGGAGGACCGCGACGACGACGAGATCAGCGATGAAGAAGAACAGGAAGGCATCCTGCCACCGCTGACGGTGAACCAGAAGCTGCCGTTGAAAGAGATGAAAGCCATCGAACGCTTCTCGCGGCCTCAACCCCGCTATACCGAGGCCTCACTGGTCAAAAAGCTGGAAGAGCTGGGCATTGGCCGCCCTTCCACTTACGCGCCGACCATCTCCACGATCCTGAAAAGAGGCTATGTGGAAAAGCGCGACAAGGAAGGCGTAAAACGGGATTTCCGTATCCTGACGTTGAAGAACGATAAGATCGAAAAGATCACCGAACAGGAAAATACCGGCGCCGAGAAGTCCAAATTATTCCCCACCGATCTGGGCCTGGTGGTGACGGACTTCCTCAAGCAGTATTTCGACGATATCATGGACTATCATTTTACCGCCCGGATCGAAGAAGAGTTCGACGAGGTCGCCCGCGGCAAGATGCAATGGAACAAGATGATCGACGACTTCTACAATCCGTTCAAAAAGGACGTCGACAATACCATCGAAAATGCCGAACGCATCAAAGGCGAACGCGAGCTGGGCATCGACCCGCAAAGCGGCAAAAAGGTCACCGCCCGGATGGGCCGCTATGGCCCCATGGTGCAGATCGGCGACGTCAACGACGAAGAAAAACCGCGATTCGCAAAACTCAAGAATACCCAGAGCATCGAAACCATCAGCTACGACGAGGCCATGGAGCTTTTCCGCCTCCCCCGTAACCTCGGCCAGTTCGAGGATAAAGATGTCACGGTCAACATCGGCCGCTTCGGGCCATATATCGCCCACGATGGCAAGTTCTATTCGCTGGGCAAGGAGTTCGACCCTTATACGATCGCCTTTGATCAGGCCATGCCGATCGTCGTGGAAAAACGGGCAGCCAAGGAACAAAGAACCATCAAAGTATTCGAAAAGGAAAAGATCCAGCTACTGCGCGGCCCTTACGGTCCCTATATCAAACAGGGCCTCCGTAACTATAAGCTGCCCAAAGAAAAACAGGAGACCGCAGCCGATCTGACCCTCGAAGAGGTCAAGGCCATCATCGAAGAGGTCAAAGCCAACCCGCCCAAACGGGTACCCCGCAGGAAAAAGAGCGGTTAGGGCTCCAGCCGTCCGGCTTTCCCCGTCCGGCTTCCGGTGGCACGCAATTTAATGAACATTCATGGCGTTAGTGTGGATAAGAATTCCACTAAACTCTAATAATCTTCGCCGATCTTACCTTTGTATTGGCGCAGGCCCGAAACCGCATGCAGGAAAACAGAGAAATACTAGCACTATTCCACCTGATCGATGACCCGGACCAGGAAGTATTCGATTCGGTGAGCAACAAGATCGTAAGCTATGGCCGGGGGATCATTCCCAATCTGGAAAACCTTTGGGAGAATACCATCAGCAACGAAGTACAGGAACGTATCGAGCTGCTCATCCATAAGCTGCATTATCACGATCTTACCGAAGACTTCAATCACTGGAAAAGCAGCAGCTATCAGGACCTGCTGACGGCCTCTTTGCTCGTCGCGAAATTCCAATACCCCGAACTCGTAACGACGCCCGTTCTCCAGGAAGTGGAAAAGCTCCGGCGCAACATCTGGCTCGAGCTAAACAGCTACCTGACCCCCTTGGAACAGGTCCATGTCGTGACCAGCATCCTTTATAATTACTATGGGCTCAAAGGCACCGAGGTCGCCTATCAGCATCCCGAGGAATTCCTGATCAACAAACTGATCGAAACAAAACGCGGCAATTCGATTACCAACGGCATCCTTTATCTCCTGCTCAGCGAACTGCTGGATATCCCGGTCAAAGCCATCAATATCCCCCGTCAGTTCGTTCTGGCCTATATCAAACCCTACTACGACGAGAACCCCGAGAAGCTGAGCCCCATGCAGCGCATCGAATTCTTTATCGACCCGACCAGCGGCCAGGTCTTCTCGCACAAAGACGTGGAAAGCTATTTCAAACGCATCTCGGTTCCGCCGGTCGCCTCCTATTTCAAACCCCTCTCCCACTTCCGGATCATCCAGACGGCATTGGAAGAGTTCAGCAAGTGCTTCGAAGACGAACGGAACGCCTATAAACAAAAAGAGCTGCTTGATCTCGCCAAATTGCTAAATGAATAACAGAAGCCTCCCCCGGAGGCCCTGGAAATAAAAAACCCGGTCAACCGACCGGGTTCCTTGCTTTATAACTTCCAACCTTGCCGGTATTCGCGTTTGACGAACTGATTAGCCGGATCGAAATTCGTGATCTTCATATTCGCGGCATCCCACAACAGCTTTTTGCGCCCGGGATATTTTCCGCTGGGATCCTTGAGATTGTAGCTCCGCAACGCCAGGTTGCCCATCAGGATCGTCTCGGTTAACGGTCCCGCATAGTCGAACGGCGAACTCAGCTCCTTTTGCCCATACCCCGCGATACACGCATTCACCCACTGGTGATAATGGCCTTCCGGCACACGCGCCAGCGTCTTGGGAACATTGGCCGTTTCCGGCATCCGCGACTTCGGCAACAAGGTCGGATTGGCGCCATAGGTACCGCACATCATCTTTCCCTTGGTGCCGGTGATGATGACGCCGCCATCGTTGCCGCCCATCTGATCGTTGGGGTCCAATTCATCGGGCCGCTCGGGCTGAATGCCGCCATCCATCCAATACAACGCGACATCGGGTTTACCGGGTTTGCCGGGGAATTTCATCTTCACCGAAGAGCTCACCGGACAGCTGTCGGGATGATCCAGCGGCGTCCACATCACCTGGAAGATCGTGCTCATGCTGCACTCGACCTCGCTGGGATAACCCAGTCCTACTGTTTTGAAAGCAGGATCGATCAGGTGACAACCCATGTCGCCCAGGGCGCCCGTTCCATATCTCCACCAGCCCCGCCAGTTAAAGGGCAAAAATTCTTTGTGATAGTCATCGGCAGCCGCCGGCCCCTGCCACAGGTCCCAGTCCAGCTCTTTGGGGATCTCGTCATGCCCTGTCGGCTTGAGCCCACCCTGCGGCCATACGGGCCTGTTAGTCCACACATGGATGGCGGTGGCA
>DASZOW010000321.1:0-7869 GCA_035550615.1 Puia sp. | reverse complement strand
AAAAGAGTATATTTATAAGAAGAAACGAACTCCGAAAATTGATTGCTATGCCGTCCGACCTGGAATCTTCCATTCGCTTCCTGGAAGAAACAAACGATCCTGACGAAGCATTTTTTTCCTACACAGTAGACGATACAGGTGAGTTCGGCCTGATCAGGGCCAACAAGGAAGGTCTGCGTCTTTATGCGGCAGAACTGCTCCGCAAATCCAGGACATTGGAAGAAACGGCGCAGGACGATGAAACGCCGCTCTTTTTTCCACAAAGCCCCTGGATGTACAGCGACACCGGTTACGACCTGATTGCCGGCGTCCTTCCCCAACATCACCGGCGCAGCGAGATCATCGGAACTGCATCGGCGCCCTCACGCCGCGTATCGCCACACCGGCGGCGGCAACCCGTGATGCTTTTTATCCTCATGTGCATAACCGGCGCGCTGATCATGCTGGCAACTCTAAAAGCTTTTCCTACCTTGCGCCTATGGGTGAATATTCACTAGGAGATGCGTTGCGTAAATTCCTCCATCAAAGTCAGCTGAAAGGTTCGATCCAGGCCTTGCAGATCGGTGACATCTGGGAACAGATCATGGGCAAGACCGTAGCCCGGTACACGGACAAGATCCAGATCCACGGACGCACGCTCTATGTCAATACTACGGTGGCCGCACTCCGCCAGGAGCTGCTGTATCAGAAAGACAATATCATCAAACGCGTCAACGAAGCCCTCGGAGAACAAGTGATCCAGGAGGTAGTCATCAGGTAGACAGCCGCACCCGCGGGTCGATCAGCCCATACAGCAGATCGCTCAACACTCCCACGACGATAAAGAAGAACGAGGATACCAGCACCGACCCCATCACCACGGGAAAATCCAGTTTCTCGAGCGCGTCGACGGTGACCTTCCCGATGCCTTTCCATCCAAAGATGGTCTCGACAAAGAAAGCTCCTGCGAGCAGCTCGGCAAACCAGCCCGTGATCGCGGTGATCACCGGGTTCAATGCATTGCGTAGGCCATGTTTTAAGACCACCCGCCGCGCGGAAAGTCCCTTGGCATACGCCGTACGGATATAATCCTGATCCAGCGTATCCAGCAAAGAACCGCGTGTCAGTTGGGCGATGATGGCCAGCGGCCGGATACCCAGGGTCAAGGCCGGCAGGATCAGGTTTCGCAGCTGCAGTTGCCGGCCGGCAAAGGGATCGGTATCGAAGAGGCTCCCCGTCATATGCAGACCCGTGACCCCGCTCAGGACAAAGCCCAGCAGATAGGCGATCACGATGCCCATAAAAAAGCTGGGGGCGCTGATGCCGAGGACGCTCACAAAGATGGAGGTGGTATCCATCCAGGTATCCTTTTTTACGGCGGCGAGCACTCCAAAACCGATGCCCAGCACCGTAGCCAGCATCATCGCCGCTACCGCCAGCACCAACGTTCCGGGCAGGGCCTCCATCAGGATATCCCATACCTCCCGTTTGGATTGATACGACCGGCGCAGATACGGCCATTTGATCGCTACCACCGTCCGCCCGCCGAAAAAAATCCCCCTGATCCCCTTGGCGCGGATCTCGTCGCGCGTATGGATGCCGATGGGCGAGATGTCGTTGCAATACAGCACGAATTGTTTCCAGCGGGGCTGATCGAGATACATCTCTTTGCGGATATTCTCCTGCGTAGCCTCGTCCGCACGCTGCCCGATCACCAGTCTGCTGGGATCGCCGAAGCCCTGGAAAAGAAAGAACACGGTCACCACCACGCCCAGCAGGACGAGGAAACCGTATAAAGACCGTCGGATGAGATAACGTAACATTTGCGTTGGTTCCGGTTTCGGTTTTGCTATTGGATGGCTGCGGCCTCCTGGTTCTGCGACTCGTTCACGGCCGGGATGGCTTTGTCGATATCGGCATAGCTCCACTTGCCGAGGATCAAATCGTTTTTCAGCAGATATAACGTAGGGTTGACCCTTGCTGCAGTCTTGACGGCTATGGCATCGCATTTCAGCACGGTGACATCGGACGCGATCCCGATCTGCCGCACCTTGTTCACCACGTCGTCATAATCCGCGGTGATGATATACACCGGAATATGTCTGGCCTTGGCCGCGGTCAGAATGATGCTGAAGTTCTGCGTCGCCAGATCATCGTTCAGCTCGCGCACGAATTCGAACAGCTTGTATCCCCTGGCCGAAAGCACATCCTGTGTCGTATCGGTCCCCGCATCCGTGGTCAGCACAAAGTCCTTGATGGCAGGAACGGCATTGCCTTCCCTGACGACCTTGTCGTAGCGGCTGACAAATTTATACGAATCGTCGAAGTCTTTCGGGAAATGGCTGGCATCGAACTCTACTTTCTGGCCATTCTTCTGATAAACCATGGTGATCACCGTGCTGTCCGGTACGGCGCCCGGCGGTATCTTCATCTGTTCGATGATGTGGGTCCCCTTTTTATACGGCAGACAATCCACCACCGGCAGATGACGCAGCACATATCCCTGCAGGATAAAGGCGAACAACGTCGCAGCCGCCAGCACCGCCACGCTGATCACCGGCGGCAACAACGGCCGGATGCGATGACGCATCGCAAAAAGAAACACGACAAGCACCATCAGCACCAGGTCCTTGAGGAAGGACTCGCCCGCAGTCAGCGGGATGCAATCCCCGAAACAGCCGCATTCCCGGACCTTGCCGCTCAGATAGGCATAGCCGGTGAGAAACGTAAAAAAGATCATCAGCAGCAACAGCAGCCAGCTGAACAGCCGCATCCGCCAGCCCACCAGCACCGCCACGCCGGCTACGATCTCGAACACGATCATGATCATCGCAAACGTCAGGGTAAGATGGTCCAGCCAGTGAATACCCCAGACATCGAAGAACTCCTGCATCTTATAGCTGAGCCCGAGCGGATCGTCGGCTTTGACCATTCCGGAGAAGATGAACAGAACGCCTACCAGCCCCCTGGTCACGGCAATGATTTGCTTCATAAGAGCACTGTTTATGATGTATGTTTCCCTTCCGCGATCAGGATCAGCGCAAAAAGGGAATAGTTGATGATGTCGATATAATTGCTGTCGATGCCCTCGCTGATCAGCGTCTTTCCGTCATTGGCCAGGATCTGCCGGATGCGCAGCAGCTTCATCAGGATCAGGTCGGTAAAACTTTCCTGGCTCATATCCCGCCAGGCTTCGCCATAGTCGTGATTCTTGGCGATCATCGTCGTCCGTGCAACCGCGATCTTTTCATCGTATCGTCGCGTGGCCTCTCCAAGCGACAGCTCCTCGCCCGCCTCCTCCTCCATCGACAGCTGGATCAGCCCGATGATGCCATAGTTGACTATGGCGCGAAATTCCCCCGCCTTGTCCTCCCCTACCATGGTCTCCCTGGTTTCCTGTAAGGTGCGGATACGCTTGGCCTTGATGAACAGCTGGTCGACGATGGAGATCGGCCGCAGGACCCGCCAGGAAGTGCCATAGTCGCGGGTCTTTTGTATGAAAATATCTCTGCATGTCCTCAACTCCTGATCGTATTGCTGATTCGTACTGCTCATTGGTTAACTTTACACAGCAATAATAAAACATTATGTTCACTTTAAACGCCAAAGGTCGTCTGCTGACCATCGACCGGCCGCTCGTCATGGGTATTATCAACCGGGCGCCGGACTCTTTCTATAGCGGCAGCCGTTATCCCGGCGACACGGCCTTTCTCGAACGGGCGGAGCAGATGATCGCGCAGGGGGCGGACTGGCTGGACATCGGCGGGCAGAGTACAAGGCCGGGTGCGGAGCTCATCGGCGAGGAAGAGGAGCTGAGACGCGTAGTGGACGGCATCGGGATGTTACACCGGCGATGGCCGGATATTCCGTTGTCCGTGGATACCTGGTACGCCCGGGTAGCGCGTGAAGCGGTAGCGGCGGGCGCCTCGATCGTCAATGACATCAGCGGCGGGCGGCTCGATCCGGATATGCTGGCGACGGTGGGCAGTTTGAATGTTCCTTATGTCTGTATGCATAGCCGCGGCATGCCGGCGACGATGAACCGGGAAGCCGTATACGAAGATGTGGTCAGGGAAGTACTCGATTTTTTTATCCGGCGGATTGAAGACTGCCGCCAGGCGGGCATTCACGATGTCATCATCGATCCCGGCCTCGGCTTTGCCAAGAAACATGCGCATAACTGGCAGCTGTTGCGCCGGCTGGACGTGTTCCGGATCACCGGTCGTCCCCTCCTGCTGGGTATCTCGAGAAAATCGACCATCTATCGCGCCCTCGGCACGACGCCGGAGGAAGCGCTCAACGGAACCACCGTCCTGAATACCCTGGGGCTGCTCAACGGCGCGTCGATCCTGCGTGTCCACGATCCCAAAGAGGCCCGGGAGGTAGTGACATTGATCCGGGCGTACAAAGCCGAAGATGCCAACCCACTACCCGCATAACACCTCTACCTGTATAACACCGGCTACCGGCGTAACCCCCGCCCGCATAAAAAAAGCGCACTGAGATCATCAGTGCGCCCCGTATCTTGTTCTGTTGGCACGTCATCAATGTTTCCTCGGCTGTACCGGTTGAGCTCCTTGCGGATGCGCCTGGGCTCCTTGAGGATGCGCTTGGGCTCCGCCTGCGCCGGGAGGCAATCCGGGCATACCGGGCGTCGCGCTGGGTGCCGGAGCGTCGGTGACGTCGACAACCTCGATATCGAAAGCCAGGTTCTCAAAGGGTTTGTGGCCCGGCATCGCCTGTTCGTTATACGCCAGGTAGGCCGGGATATACAGCGTTCCTTTTCCACCTTTCTTGAACTTGCGCAGGGCATCATCCCAGCCGGGGATCACCTGGTGCGCGCCGATGACGACTTTGAAGGGCTCATTGCCGGGACCGTTCATATTCGATTCGAAGACCTTGTCATCAGCCATATTCTTACCCGTATAGCGGATAGACACCTGTTTGCCGGAATCGACCTGCGGGCCGTTGCCGGGGTCTTTGACGACATAAAATGTGCCGAGGTCCGTCTTCTGAGCCTGGATATTGTGTGCGGCCAGGTAATCCTGAACTTGTTTGATCTCCTTGTCCTTTTGTTTGTCCAGCTCCTTTTGACGGTCGGCCATCACCAGGTCCTGTGACGCAAAGAGATCTGTGACCTTAAAGGAAATGATGATCTTGTCCTTCTTCTTGATAAAAGGCGGCAGCTGGCCATTGGAACGGCGCAGCAGCGTATCGGCCATGATCACCACTACGGCGCTGTCCCCTTTGCGCAGGAGCGAGAAGATCTCCGTAGGGTTGTAGGTCGGACGCGGGCTATCCACGGGGATGTAGGCGGGAACGCTGCCGTAGGACGTATAGAGGACGGAGTCCCGAATTTTTTCGATCACATTGGCCTTAAGGAATTCTCCTTTTTTGGCTACAGGTCCTTTCCCATCGGAATAGATCTTGTACAGCAGGCCGCTCTTGGTCTTCTTGAATTGTGAGTTAGTGCAGGAAGCAGCAAGCAGCGCTACACCCATGAACAAACACGACGAGATGGTTTTCATTTTAATTATTGTAGTTGTGATGAATTTTCATTTAGTGCCTTGACGAACCGTTCTACCGTGACCTCCAGCGTATCCGTGCTTCGGCCGCCCGCAGCGTTGAAATGACCGCCTCCCTCGAAATAGGTCCGGGCAAACGTATTGACATCGAAATCCCCTTTGCTGCGAAAAGAACATTTTACCTCTTCGTCCCGGTCGATGATCAGCGCCGCCATCTTGATCCCCTGGATGCTCAGCGGGTAGTTGACGAGGCCTTCGGTGTCCCCTGTCTTGATCTCATAGCGTACCAGGTCTTTCCAGGGTATGGCGATCAGCGCAGCATTGTATTCATAGAAGATCTCCATCCGGTTCTGCAACACGAAACCCATGAACCGGAGGCGGTTCTCCAGGAAATTATCAAAGAGGTTCTCATAGATCCGGGTATGGTTCAGACCGGTGTCCTTCAATGCGGCTACCATCCGGTGCACGGCCGCGGTCGCACCCGAGAAGCGAAAAGAACCCGTGTCCGTCATCACTCCGGCGTATAGACAGGCGGCGATGTCGATGTCGATCAGGTTCGCATATCCCGAGTCGACGATCAGGTCATACACCATCTCGCTGGTCGAACTTTTCTCCGTATTGCTGATCCCATAGGCGAAAACGGGGGTCTCGGGTTGCTGATGGTGATCGATCAGTATCTTCGGAACGGTGACCTTGCGCAGCGGCGCGGCCATATGCCGGGTGCGGGTAAGCGTGTTGAAATCCAGGCAGAACACCCATTCCGCCCGATCCAGTACCGCCTGGGCCTTTGCAGGAGCGAATTCATAGTCCAGGACAGCGCCGGCATCCGGCATCCATTTTAACCATTCCGCCCAGTTCGTCGGGGAGATCACCGTGGTCTGATGCCCCAGTTTCCGTAGAAACAGGGAAAGACCCAGCGTCGAGCCCATCGCGTCTGCATCCGGCTTCTGGTGCATGATGATCACTACCCGGCGGGGCTGCTTTAATAAAGGATATATTTCAGCAATTGGTAACATGTTATAGTCGACACCGCCCGGGGACGGTCTTCAGACGGACAGCCCGGCCGTAGCCGGCCAAAGCCTCGCCAAAATGGAGGCAAAGGTGCAGAATTAAATCCCAAATCCCAAACATTGTCGCTACATTTGCCACCCAAAAGAAAGGAAAATATGAGCAATCGCACTTTTACCATGATCAAGCCGGACGCCTTCTCCAAAGGGCATTCCGGGGCCATCATCGACAAGATCCTTAAAACCGGCTTTCGTATCGTAGCGTTGAAACTTACCCGCCTGTCCAAAGAAAAAGCAGGGGAATTCTATGCCGTTCATAAAGCGAGACCCTTCTACGGCGAGTTGGTCGATTTTATGAGCAGTGGTCCGATCATCGCAGCCATCCTGGAAAAGGACAATGCCGTGGCTGATTTCCGCAAGCTCATCGGCGCCACCGACCCCGCCAGGGCAGACGAAGGAACGATCCGCAAGCTCTACGCAGCTTCCGTCGGCGAAAACGCCGTCCATGGCAGCGACAGCGACGAGAACGCCCGGATCGAAGGGGATTTCTTCTTTAACGCCTTTGAAAGAATATAGACCGGCCCTTGCCGGCGGTCGTCATCGTGTCGGGCGGGTGAGCAGAACTTCCTCGTCACCGGCCAGAAATCGTTCGTAACCATTGCTACGCTCGGTTACTTGTCCGCCCGACACTTGATTTTGAACAGGTTCTACCCTGTATCCTTCTTTTCGGAGAAGGTCGATGACCCCACCCTTTCCAGGCAGATGCGCCGCACCTACGGCGATCAACAGGGATTTCTGCGGCAAAAGTCCATCCAGCATCTTCGCCCATTTCCGGTTCCTTCCATAAAGCAGCAGATCCATATGGCTGCTTTCGACCCCGCCGTCATCCTTGCGGCTTAACGAGTCGATGCCATCCAGGTCCTGCCGGTTATACAGGTCCACCAGTTCCTGCGTCGTTTTTTTGTTTTGGTCGGCGCTGTCGATGCTGTTGACCAGTTCTTTGGCTTGATCCACATAGGGAATGCTGTCGAACAGCCTGGCCTGGAACTCTGCCGTTTCGAGCCCGTCGATGGGCTTGTCGTAATTTTTGGACTCCGCCAGGATCTGCATCTCCATGCCATCCTTTTCGGGGCAGTCCATGGCCTGTTCCTCGACGATCCCGCTGATCAGCATAGGCTTGAAACGTTCGAGCATCGAGAAGGGAGGAAAGGGAACATTCTTCGCAAAATAGTCCTTGACGCGGGCATATTCGTCGGGTTTGAGCAGATCGGCCAGGGTCTTGCCATTGTTCATCTTCATATACTGCATCGAATTGAGCATGCCCATCATATCGCCGAGGTTGATCTCGAAATAGATCT
>DASZOW010000320.1:0-3124 GCA_035550615.1 Puia sp. | reverse complement strand
ACCCGTGGCGGGGATCGTGAAGACGATGGGATGTCCGGGGCGGACGCCAAATACCTTCGGGCCGTTGATGCGGGGCGCCGCGGCGGGCGCCGGCGTCAGGATCAGCGCGGAATCCGGGCTGTAGGTTGCATCTGCAGTTTGCGCATTTATGCGGATATATAGTCCCAGCAGAAGGAGAAAGATAAACGTTCGCATGGAGGAAAATTAGCAAAAATTGCTACTTGTGGAAAGGAATGCCAAGATTGTTTAGACATTAGTCAACGCGGATGAGTAGAATATCCCCAAGATTTATTTTATTGCGGGAATGAGAAAATATACCTGGTTCTTTGTATCGAGCATGATGACGTTCGCCGGAGTGCGGGCGCAGGGGCTCCGGCAGGAGGTGGTGACTACGTTAAGAGCGTCCGTGCTGGCCGAGGCGGCGGCAGCGATGAAGGAGCGGCCGATAACCGTGACGGCCTACCATAGCGACCGAAGCGCCGGCGGCATCCACGACTTTTTTTCCGAAGCCGATTATTTCTGGCCCAATCCCGCCTCCCCCGACAGCCCTTATGTCAACAGAGACGGCCAGAGCAATCCCAATAATTTTGTGGCGCACCGGCTGGCTATGATCCGGCTGAGCCGGCTGGTTGGGGCATTGGGATCGGCGTGGCTGCTGACGCATGACGATAAATATGTGCGGCAGGCGCTGGATCATTGCCGCGCCTGGTTTGTGGATACCGCCACGATGATGAATCCCGATCTGCGATTCTCGCAGGCCGTGAAAGGCCGGGCTACCGGCCGGAGCTATGGGATCATCGACACCATCCAGCTCATGGAGGTCGTCAAAGCGCTGGAGGTGATGGAGGGATCGGCGGCGATGGATCCGAGGTTATTGGAGAAGATCAAGGCCTGGTTCTCGCGCTATCTCCAATGGCTGAATACCCATCCTTATGGGGTCAAGGAGATGAATGCCGCGAACAATCACAGCACGTGCTGGCTCATGCAAGTGGCGGCGTTTGCCCATTTCACGGGGGACCAGGGGCTGCTGGAATTTTGCCGTGCCCGTTATAAGACCGTGCTGCTGCCGAGACAGATGGGAGCGGATGGAAGTTTCCCGCTCGAATTAAGACGGACGAAACCATACGGCTATTCGCTGTTCAACCTGGATGCGATGGCTATGCTTTGCCAGATATTGTCAACGCCCGGAGATGATCTGTGGCATTTCCAGGCCGATAGCGGGAAGTCGGTTGAGAAAGGCATCGATTTTCTTTACCCTTATATCGCCGACAAGAGCAAATGGCCATATAAGCATGATATCATGATCTGGGATCAGTGGCCGGTGGCGCAGCCTGCGCTGGTGTTCGGCGCATTGGCTTTTGGCCGGAAGGACTGGCTGGATACGTGGAAACGGCTCGATCACCATCCTACTAATGCGGAGGTGATACGGAATCTGCCGGTGCGGCATCCTTTGATCTGGTTGACACAGAAGGTGGTAAACAAGCCGCTGGTGCGAAAAACGGATACGTTGACCCGTGACGAACGGATGGGCTGGTGGCGTGACGCCCGTTTTGGAATGTTTATCCATTGGGGCGTTTATTCCGTGCTTGGAGGAGAGTACGATGGGCACCAGATAAATAAGGCAGGGGAGTGGATCATGAACCGCGGGAAGATACCCGTGGCGAAGTATCAGAAGATCGCGCATCAATTCAATCCCGTGAAGTATGATCCGGAAGCCTGGGTGAAGATCGCTAAGGAAGCAGGGATGAAATATATCGTCATCACCGCCAAACATCACGACGGGTTCGCGCTGTTCCGGACCAAGGCCAGCAAATGGAATGTCGTGGATGCGACGGTGTATGGCAAGGACCTGCTGAAGCCATTGGCGGCCGCCTGTAAGAAATACGGGATAAAGCTGGGGTTCTATTATTCGCAGGCGCAGGATTGGAACAACCCCGGCGGGGCGGCGGCCCGGAAGGTAGCTTCGGAAGGCTGGGCTAATCCCGACTCTGCGGCTATCGACGCGTATACGGCGGCGCATACCGGACATTGGGACCCTGCGCAGACCACGGAATCATTTGGCGAATATATCGACAAGGTTGCGGTCCCGCAGGTGCGTGAACTCCTGACGAATTATGGCAATGTGGCCGTATTGTGGTGGGATACACCGGTGGGGATGACCGATGAGTATGCGGAGAAGCTGCATGATCTGTTGGCATTGCAGCCCCGGATCATCACGAACGACCGGCTCAAACGGCCCGATTTTCCCGGCGACTATAAGACCCCTGAACAGAAGATTCCCAAGCCCGGGGAGCTCAATGGAGATTGGGAGACCTGTATGACGATGAACGGCACCTGGGGTTTCAAGAAGTCGGATCACAAGTGGAAAACACCGACGACGCTGATCCATAATTTAGTCGATATCGCGTCCAAGGGCGGTAACTATCTGCTGAATGTAGGGCCTACGCCGGAGGGGGAGATCCCGCAGCCCAGCGTCGATGCATTGAAGACTATCGGTGCGTGGATGAAGGTCAATGGCGAGGCGATCTATGGGACCAAGGGCAGTCCTATGGGGCCGCTGTCGTGGGGGCGGTGTACGACAAAAGGTTCAACCTTCTATTTTACCGTCTTCGACTGGCCTGCAGATGGACGATTGGTTGTACCCAATATGAAAGCCGACGTCAGGAAGGCGAGGTTACTTGTGGGCGGCGAGGCGCTGCGGATCGAGAAGAATGGGGATGAGCTGGTAATACATGTACCTGCCAGGGCGCCCGACGAGATGGCGACAGTCATCAAGGTGGATTGAGTGACGGCGACCTTAGAGATCTTTGGAAGGATGCGCGGCTTCTGCGATCATCAGTTCCGATCCTGCGAGAAGAAAGGGGCCGAGGCCGTGGGTGTCGTTGGTCTCGCGGGGTCGGGTATAGTAAAAGTGAATGTTCTCTTCGATATTCGTGCCGATGCATACGTCCTGCAGCTGTCCGTCGGCGGTGACCTCTTTGGATAGACCTCGCCAGCCGTCGAGCGCTATGGAGAGATAGTGCGGGTTGATCCAGCCTTTGTCGACGGCATGCGCCACCGTATAGATGAACATTGCCGTCACCGACGATTCGAGATAGGAGTCCGGTTTGTCGAGGATCTGATG
>DASZOW010000319.1:0-21938 GCA_035550615.1 Puia sp. | reverse complement strand
CCCACCACCACGAGATCGGCCCGCTCATCCTCTATCAGCCGATGCACCGCCCGCAAGACAGGCATCACATTCAAGGCGGTCTGGATCTTCGTACCCGCAGGACATTCGGTCACCAGCTGCCGGCTCATCTCTGTCAACAAGGCCTGCCCCTTGTCCCGCTCCCGCGTGATCAACCCGCCATCACCCTCCACCGCTATGGAATCGTATGCCGAAACACAAGCGGTATACAAAAGAATGATCCTCCTCAGATTCCGGTCACAGCTCATCGCCGCCGCATAACGCACGGCATTCGCCGAAGCTTCGGAAAAATCGACCGGTAAGACAATGGTGGTCATATAAGTAAATTTTTGATCATGCCCTCTATCAGCGCCTTCCCTGCCACTAAGGCCGCCGTATCCACCTGCGCCGTGGCCTTATCATACATCTCGGCAAGCCACGGCTGTAACGTCTCCTGCAGCTGCCTCCCCTCCTGTGTCAGATAGATCAGCTTGTTCCGCCGGTCCCGGTCGTCCTCCTTCCGGGTGATCATCTTCCGCTTGATCAGGTTGTCCACCAGGTACGTCATCGCCGACTTGTCCCGCAACGTAATATCCGCGATCAGCTGCTGATTCACCCCATCCTGCCGCCATAAACAGATCATTACCTCCAGCATCTCGTATGTCAAACGCAGGTCCAGCGACCGGATCCGCCCCTGCATATATTTCCGGTACTGCATACGCAATTCGTTCATACTCCGACCAAAAGCAAATGCCAATTCTGATTTGGAAGGTTGCTCTGTCATAGATTTACATTTACGAGTTATAACGCTAAACCCATGCCTGCCAGTTGCTCCCGGGTCTTACCCACATCCTTATTGCTATGACAAATGCCCCTGATACCCAACCCTTGCGCCACCTGCACGAACATCATCCGGTCGTCGATATAAACTACCTCTTCCCCGGGCACCTGGGCAATATCCAATGCGATCTTCCAGATGTCCTTGTCCGGCTTACGGAAATGCACAAAACACGAGCTGATAAAAAAGTCTACGAATTCATTTAACCGGAAACTCCTGATCCGGTGCTCATTGAGTTCCCGCCCCTCGTTGTTCACCACGGCGATGCGCAACCCATAACGCGCCTTCAGCGCCTTGACCAGCTCGATCATCTCGGGATACGCCACCGACTGATCATACATAAAAGTTCGAAACTCTTCGATCGTAAAGGCCCGGTCCTCATAGAAAACGGCCCGCTTCAGATACTCGTCGAGACTCAGCTTACCCGCCTCATACGTATCAAAGGTCATCCGGTGCCGGTCATTCAGCTCATCGAGATCCAGTCCGAATTTCTTTGCCGCGGCTTCACGCGACTTCCTGTCCCAGCCATTGGTAAGCATTACGCCGCCAACATCCAGGAACAGCGCCGTCACAGGCGCTGACGATTGATTCTTTGCCATGCTATCGGGGAATTTTAATAAGGCAATTTAAGGATAATTCCTAACGGATAATTTCGTATTTTCCAATATAAAACCAGGCCCATGAGTCGCTTCCTTCTTTGTCCTGTTATCGCTGTCCTTATTTGTTTCTCCACCCACGCCCAACCACTCGACAGCCTCATGCCGGTCCGTGGCTTCTGTATCGGCGCACCCCACCCCTCCGGCGTAGACTCCTTTGTACGATTCATCCACGAAGCCCTCGCGCCACGTAAGGTCAATACGCTGCTTATCCTGGTACACTACCACTATCAGTTCAAAACGCATCCCGAGCTGATCGACAGCTTCGCGCTCTCGAATGCGGATGTCAAAAAGATCGTTCACGCCTGCCGGCAGGAAAAGATCCGCATCATCCCGCAGATCAATATGCTGGGCCATCAGGGCTGGGAAGAACACCCCGGCAAGCTCTTGCAGGCCTACCCGCAATTCGATGAAACGCCCTGGGTCAAAAACCCGGTGAAATATGTATGGCCCAACGCCGACAACCTCTACTGCCGCAGCTATTGTCCGCTGTATCCGGGCATCCATGATATCCTCTTTGCGGTTATCGACGAGCTCTGCGACGCCTTCGAATCTACCGCGTTTCATGCAGGCATGGATGAAGTGTTCTATCTCGGCGAACGTCGATGCCCCCGCTGCGGCGGCCACGATCCCGCCGCATTATACGCCGGCGAAGTGCGGACCCTCCATGACCATCTCGCAAGCAAAGGCCGCGAACTATGGATCTGGGGAGACAGGCTCATCGACGGTAAAACCACCGGCATCGGAATATGGGAAGCCAGCTATAACAATACCTATCGCGCCATCGACATGATACCAAAGGACGTAGTCATCTGCGACTGGCATTATGATCGCCCCGACCAGACCGCGCCCTATTTCGCCCTCAAGGGATTCCGCGTCATCACCTGCCCCTGGCGTATCTCGAAAAACGGCGTCGCCCAAGTCGATGACATGGTCCGCTACCGCAATGAATCGACCCCGGAAATGAAGGAACGTTTTCTCGGCATCATAGAGACCACCTGGTCCAATCCGCAGAATTTTATCGATGGGTATTATGGCCTCATCCCGGCAAATGCGGGCATCGCGCCTGCCAATGCGGAAAAGCACAACGCCGTCGACTGTTTCAAGGACGTCTTCCAGCGGATCGACGCCCTGGGCCAATAACAGCGACCTACCTGGTCCGCGTATACGTATTCTCCTCGATCGTAAACCAGGTCCCGTCATTCATCAGCTCCTCGTAGACGATCCGGAACGCATCGTCGGATTGCTTCGTCCACGTCTCGCGCTCCACCAACCGGATACCAGTAAGCGAGATAGCGCCTTCGAACACGATCTGGTCACCCGTCCATCCGGAAGAGACCAGCGAGCCCCAGTCATACCGGTTGTAATAGCCGGATTGCAACACCCACACATTGCTGTATACATCGTATTGCAGGATCACCTGCGGCGGCATCGGCACCAGCTTCCGCTCCCGCCGGCCCGTCTGCCGGATCGTATCGTTCGTGGAAACATAAATGGAGTAGTTCTGATCGCTGGTAAACGCAACATAAGGCTCCTGCCACTCGAATTCCTTCTTCCCCCGAAAACCATTCCGCGCATACCCCTTGGCTTTGATCGACCAGCTCCCCACCATCCAGTTGAAGCTGCTGTCCTTGTTGTCATAATTCAACCGCCGGCCCTTGAGCTCCTGGTCCAGCCTGTCATAAAAGGTTATCGAATCGGGAGAGATGCCCTCGATAGGCTGGGCATGCGACAACGAATCCTGCGCCATGACCCGCCCACAGATCGAAAAAAATAAAATAAGACTCCACACCCTGGTCATTGCAACGCTATTTTTGCGCCGAAGATCGGGAATTTTAACTAAACTGTCGCTCCGCCCGGCGGAATTGCCGCCTGGCCGGAATTGATCTTCGACCACTGCGATGGGTAAGCCCTCACGGGTGATCGCCTGGCTTGACCCCCTTATACCCTTTATTGATGTCCCGCATATATAAATCCGGACCGTTACTCCAAAAGATCGCCGCCAAAAGGGCAACTCAACGCCGTTTGCACCTTCAGCCGTTTTCCCCTCGACGGCTCCGTCAACAATCCCCTGGTCGGTCGTCCTTATGGCAAGATGGGTCATCCCAAACCGCTGGTATCTTTTTAATTTCAATTTCATATTTATTGATCGGCGTCTATCTCTTGTGCAATCCTCATCCATCTTCGCAATTCCCGCTGACCCACCCGCGCTCAAATTACAACGGCTGCTGCCCGACCGCTGAATCGATGAAGACCTTCAGCCGGAGATCAAGCCTCGTATTGAACTGAAGAAAGATGTCGAACTCTTTATGCACATCCTTCCACAATTGAATAAATAAAGAATCATGCTGCAACCGGATATCGCTGATATAGGTCGACTCACAGATCAATTGGTGCGAATGGGGCATTTTGAGATCGATATGCCCCGGTGAATAACCGCCGATCAGGCTGTAATAATACCATTCCACGGAAGCGTCCTCTCCGTGTAGACGGAGCGATTTCCTGATGAATCGCTTTTGATATGGCTCCGAACAATGCACAAAGGTCATCGCCATTAAAATGCAAAAGACATAGGCCGTTTTCATCCGCATTCAATTCATTTGGGCTTTTCGATGTGTCGTTAGCTCCCGCTGCTATCTCCGGTTTTGAATCCACAAATTCTTCACCTGGCCGGCCAGCGCGAATCATCTCTGATAAAAGACGAAATATACTTGTATAGGAGCTTTCGCTTAATTCCGTTTCTATAGAGGATAACATAATTGTCCTCCGGTATTTTCTCGATGCTATCACCGATCTCACTTTGAAGGCCTAGCATGATCACCGGTATTACTATCGCAAACCGTTGGTATCTTTTTAATATCAATTTCATATTTATTGTCCGGCGTCTATTTCTTGTGCAGTCCTCGTCCATCTTCGCAATTCCGGCTAAGGTACCCGCGCTCAATGATCCTTGTCGGCGCGCTAAACGTAATGAAAATCGCCAAAATGGCCTATCGCGCACCGCTTATTTCCATTTCAATCTTCTCTCGGGCTTCAAGATCATATTGTTATTCTTTTTGATCGACTCTATCCTGAATCGATATAATTCGATTTCCGGGCCGAGGTTATAGGTCATTATAAATCTTAGACTGTCGCATTTCAAATAATACTCATAAATAAATGAAACCCGATCCTCTCCACCCAGATTTTTTTCGTAATAATCATTGATGAAATTTCCCTTCCTATCCTTAAAATCACAATTATTCTGCAATTGATCCATCAAAATTACAGTCTGATCTTTCGGGAAATATTTTTCCGGAAATTCTTCTATGGCCGTACCTTCCGCGATCTTGTCCAATAGTTCGCCTGACTTTTCTAGCGCCATTTGCCGCTTACTGGTGCAAGCGGCTATCAACACGCAGATGACAATCCAGATTTTTTTCATTAAGGCTTTTCTAACCTACTCCAAATATAGGAACAAAGACCAAACCCTACACACATGTTCGAGTGTAAAAGAGAATATTGTACGTAAAATCTCCGGATTGAAGATTGACCATATCCCTAGCATCCACCGGCTCGAAACTGGCGGCCTCGGGCCGCGTAGGATCTGACGTAAGCGCATAACAGAATCCCGAGCACAACACTATTTAGGCAACGCGGGAAGCCGCGGGCCTTTCTGGCTTACACCCGACAACCTTATCCTTCTCAACGTTCCCACTGATTCCAAAGGACAGGATGAGCCGCATAAATTGCTCAACACCGTCTGCACCTTCCCTGCATCGTTCCTGTAGGCCATATAACCTACCGTATAATGTCTCGAATTGTCCCGGGCGACCACGGGCAGCTTGCCGATACGCCTTTCAGCAGGGATCATTAATCGGGACCCGCGGAAATAGCAATACAAACAATCGTCCGGCTCGCGGAATAGATCCACAAAATTAAAAAACCCCCAGATAAAGACGACTAAAGCCGCTTCGATCAAAATGTATGTAATGTACCACCACGTCGACCTCTGCCCGCTCCCAAAAAAAGCAAGACTGACCAACCCCGTGCTGAGGGCGAACAGCAGCCCGAAAACTCTATATATTTTAGAAGTGACCAAACTTATTCCCTTTTCATCCAGGCATCGATATCGTTATTGGGAATAGCCTGCGCATAAACTCCGAATTTCGCTTCCACTGCAAGCCCCAAACCTAGGCTAAAGCTTTTGCTGATCCCAATGGTAGCGCCCGCCTCCTTTTCTATCAACTGCTTTGCTACCGACATCTTCACACCCATGATCGACGATCCTTCAAATTTAACGCCTTTTGAATCATATTCCCATTCCATTCCCACACCCATTCCCCCGGCCCCAATTCGGCCCCGAAGTGAAATTATATTTGTCATTATACACGGACTCAACGTCGTTTTCCACAATACTGTACTTAAAATGGAGCGCTGATCAGATTCAGCCGCAGATCGACCGCTTCCGCAAGATCGAATTTGAACTGCAATCCCAGTTTGCGCGCAAAAAAAATTGCCCTCCCTGATCTCATGCCGCTGATTACCGAAGCAAACGCCCGTCATATCCCCCCACGCTCGGCGCTTATCTTCCCGCCCCCTTTACCGCACTCGCCGCCCCCCTCGCCTCCATCTTCGGCGAGATCAGATGCATTAGCACCCATGCCACGAGATATAAACTTCCGCAAAAGATAAAAACGATATCGTAGCCGCCCCGCAGCTGCCCGAGCAGCCGGAAATGTTCCAACACCCGGCCCACCATAAGCGGGAACAAGATCCCCCCGACACATCCGCCCATCCCGCTGATGCCCACCACCGTACTCACCGCCGATTTCGGAAAGACATCCGACACCACGGTAAAGATGTTCGCGCCCCAGGCCTGGTGAGCGGCAGCAGCCAGGCTGATAAGACTTACTGCCGCCCCGATACTCGTCGTAAACCGGATAAAGATCACGGGAACCACACACAAAGCATACAACAACATCGCCGCCTTGCGCGCCTTGTACACTTCCCACCCGTTTTTGATCAGCCATCCGGATAAATAACCGCCGAGTATACTGCCAAGACTGGCTACGATATAGATAATAGATACATAAACCCACGAACTTTGCAGGTTCAATGAAAAGGTGGTATTCAGATAGGACGGTATCCAAAAAAGATAGAACCACCAGACCGGGTCGGTAAAAAACCGGCCCGTGATCAACGCCCACGTCTGCCTCAGACTCATGACCCTTTCCCGCCCGCCGCTCTCGGCATCTCCGTCCACCTCATCACTGCTGATATATTCGTACTCCGCCCGCGTCAGCCACCGCTGCCTCGCGGGGATCGCATAAAAGATGGCCCAAAAGATCAGCCACACAAATCCGATAGAACCCGTCCAGATAAACGCTGCCTGCCAGCCATACCGGTAATAGATCCACATCACCAGGAAAGGCCCGATAACGGCTGCTATATTCGAGCCGCTGTTGAAAATGCCCGTGGCGAATGCTCTTTCTTTTTTGGGGAACCACTCGGCGACCACCTTGATGGCCGCAGGAAAATTGCCCCCTTCTCCCAACCCCAGCGTCGTCCGCGCAGCCCCGAATCCAAGCGTCGTAGTAACAAAAGCATGCGCGATCGCCGCCAGGCTCCAGATAGTCACGGACACGGTATAGCCGGCCCTGGTGCCGATCCTGTCGGTCATCCGGCCCAATACCACCAGGCCGATAGCATAGGCAGCGGAAAAAGCAGTCACGATCCGGCCATAATCTTTTTCCGACCAGTGGAGATCCCGCGCCAGGTAATCTTTCAAAAGGCCGATCACCTGCCGGTCCAGGTAGTTGATGGTTGTAGCGAAAAATAATAGGGTTACGATCACCCATCTGTATCTTCCTATGGCTTGCATCGTCGTCGGTTTATAATGTTCCACCGGCCAAAAACCGGCTTCGGGTTTTCTATACTAAAGATCAGTAATTGGGATTTTGCGTCAGCTTCCCTCCATAAGAATCCATGGTCGCCTGGTCAAAAGGGAACAACTCGCTCTTCCCCGGCACAAAATCTTCGGCTATCGCCTGCCAAAGCGGCAACCCGTCGATATGGCTGCTACTGATCGTCAGCTGATCCCGCCAATAGGCCTTCGTATACCCGGCCGGCGTCGTCGTAACGCTTGGCGTATATAACGGCGGAACAGTCCCCCCATTGGCGCCGCCATAGAACAGGATGGATTCACCGCTTTGCTTCCAGAAAATGAACCGCGGCACATTGGCATACGCGCCCGCACCCGTAGACATCTGCTGGATCTGGTCTCTTGCCTCCTGTATCTTGGTGCCCAGCAGATTCCAGCGGATAAGATCGTATTTACGGATGCCTTCACCGCCGAATTCGAGAAAACGCTCGTCGACGATGGCATTGAAAAAGCCGGCATAATCTGTAGGCGTAACCCCGATCTTATCTTCATGTCCCTTGAACCCGCGTTTACGCACTTCCTCGAATGCAGCGATATCCTGCGCATTCGGTCCGTTGTTGATCTCATTGTCCGCCTCGGCAAACATGAGCAATACATCGGAAAAACGGATCAAAGGCCAGTTATACCCGACATCCTGCACGGAACCGGGCAACAGCGGGTTGCGAAAATCCCGCCCGAACTTGGCCGGGCACATCGACGTCAATGTCCGGAAGTTACGGGTATTATCGGCATTCACCGAATACCACGCACAGGTAATGTCCCTGCGGCTGTCCAACGAATCGAACGCATAATAATACTGGGGATTCACCGCGATGCCCCCGATACCGGACCCGTAACGGGAATTGGTAGCGGTCACCGTGGCGCCGTAGTTACCCATCTTGGAGTCGGAATTGTTATTGCCCCCGCCGGCGCCTGCCTGGAACAGTATTTCGCCGTATGGATCATATTGAAACCCGCAAAGATATTTATGCCAGATATCTCCAAACACGGGGTTTAGCGTATGTTCATCTCTTCTGGCCATCAGATCGGCACACTCATCCCGCGCGATCTGGTAATACGTCAGATAGTCGGAACGGCGCTCCATCGTCTTGGTATCGTTGCGCAGCGAATAGCCGCCCCGGAACAACGCGATCCTCGCCCGCAGGGCCTTCACCGCCCCTTTGGTGATCCGGGAATCCGCGACGACATCCGTCCTCCACGGCACGAGATCCTCCGCCGTCTTCAGATCCGCAATGATATGATCGTACGTGGAATCTCTGTCGGCCCTGGGAAGGAACAGGTTCTTCTCCTTGTAAGAAGGCACAAACGGCGCCGGCACATCCCCCCAATTCCGGATCAGCTCGAAAAAGAATTGTGCCCGCAACGTCAACGCCTCCCCATACAACCGCTGCAGCTGCGCCTTCTGATCCGCAGTCCCATTCTTGTACATATCCATCTGCGGGATCTGCTCGATACACAGATTCGCATTCTCGACACCGCTATACAGGTTGACAAAAGGACTCCGCAACACGGTATTCGACAACAACAGCTGATACCGCGCCATCCCCCGCCGCCCGTTATCGATATTCCCCGTGGTGATCATCTCATCGCAGTCATAAGGGAAATACTGGCTCATGATATCGCCGTATGTTCCATCGCCCATCAGCAGATCATACACGCCGATAACCGCGGTATACGCATTGTTGACATCGGAAAATACCTGCGACGGGCTGAACTGCGAATGCGGACTGACCTGCGTGAACTTCTTGCATCGGAACGTGAACAGGGCAAGGAACAGCGTCGTCGCAACGACTATTATATTGAACCTTTTCTTCATAAAAATGTTTTGATGGGATTAAAAATTGATATTCGCTCCGATCAGCCATGTCCTTCCTCTCGGATAACCGGCCAGATCGACACCCGGCGTCAGGGGATCGGATCTCCGCGTACTGACCTCCGGATCATACCCGGAATAATGGGTGATCGTAGCCAGATTGTTCACCGTCGCATAGATCCGCAACCCGGCAATGAATGCCTTCGAAAGCAAGGTCCTCGGCAGGCTATACCCCAGCGTCAGATTGCTCAGCCGGAGAAAAGAACCATCCTCTACAGCCCACGACGTCAGGTAATACCGCTGATTGCGCACCGGCGACCAGATCCTGGCATTCTTATTCAACGTGGTCAGCTCCCCCGGATCGGTCACGAGATTTCCCTGGTTGTCGATATTGGTAAACCTGTTCTTCATGATGGCCAGCATATTCACATCCTGCCAGCTGCCATCCGTCCATTGTGTCTTGTTGGCATTGTCGATCTTATTTCCATAAACGAAATTGACGAAGATGCTGAAGTCGAAATTCTTGTAAGTGAACTGGTTGTTCCATCCCCCGAAAAATGTGGGATTCGCATTCCCGATCACCGTTCTGTCGCTGTCCAGCGTAATGATCCCATCCCCATTGATATCTCTCAATTTGATCTGGCCGGGCTGCGCCGTCCCATAGATCTGCGAGTCGTCCGTCACACCTTTCTTCAACGTATACGTGCCGTTGGATGCGTTATAATCAAAATCGGAAACTTTATAGAATCCATCCGTCACGAGCCCATACATCAGACCCACCGGGCTGCCCACTCTTACGAGGAAATCATCGGCGCCGTCGGCCCCCTGGTAACCGGAACTACGGGTCTGCTGCCGCAGCGCTCCCAGACTCTCCACCCGGTTCCGGTTAAACGAAATGTTGAAATTGGAAGACCACGAAAAATTTTTCTTCTGGATCAGGGTGCTGCTCACCTGGAACTCCAACCCCCTGTTCGAAGTGCCCCCGACATTTTCTACCTGCGAGGTATACCCGGTTGTCGGCGGAATGGCCACCTGCAACAGCAGATCGTCGCTCGTATTGTAATACGCATCCACTGTAAACTGCACCCGAT
Organism: Puia sp.; assembly: GCA_035550615.1. Taxonomy (GTDB): domain Bacteria; phylum Bacteroidota; class Bacteroidia; order Chitinophagales; family Chitinophagaceae; genus Puia. The sequence continues at coordinate 11,620 of DASZOW010000319.1, read as the reverse complement.
TATTCAGCATGGAGAGATCGAGACCGACATTTCGCGACGCCGTCCTCTCCCACTTCAACCCCGGATTCGCCAGCGCGGAGGGCGCAAAGCCCGGCAGAACCGTGCGATTGATTGCATACTGACCAGTTACCCCATATAACTGTTCATAGAGAAGATCGCCGATCCGGTTATTGCCCGCAATGCCATACCCTATCCGCAGCTTAGCGTCATTGATAAAACTTAGCTTCTCCATGAATTTCTCATGCGAGAACCGCCACCCGAAACTCGCCGACGGGAACAGCATCAGCCCATTGTCGCTGCTGAACTTCGAAGACCTGTCGGAACGCAGCCCCACACTCGCGAGAAATTCCTGGTTGTACTCGTAGTTGACTCTACCGAAAAATGACAACGTACGATTGGGCGCATTCACGGAGCTGCTGGGATTCGGCTCCTGCGACCCCGAAGGCGGCGACCCCAGCCCCATATTCGCCAACGCCTGGTCAGGAGAGATATTCGCCGGGAAATACCGCGTCTCCATATACGTGCTGTTGGCATTGATCTGGTAGATCTCCTCCCCGAGCAACACATGCAGATTGTTCAAGCCATCCTTGCCCCGCAGACTGTACTCGAGCGTGTTGCTGTTGTTGATCGTGGTATTCTTCTGATAACCTATCGAAGCCACCGGGAAACTGCCATAGTTATGCGCAGTATAGGTCACCGTGCCGTGAAACTGGTTCTGCACGATATTGGTGTTGTCGAACCCGAAGGTGCTCCGGAACGTCAGATTTTTCAACAGCCGGTAGCTGAAATAGCCGCTCAGATTGATATCGGAGGTTGGCTTCTGCCTGTATTCGGCCTGCGCGGACAACACCGGGCTCGTGATCTGGTTGGCCGCCGCATAATAGGAAGGATCGAAACTGTTGGGGTCAGGCTCCGTAGGGACGGCCAGCGGCCGGTATTGAATGGAGTTCCGCAACCCATTGGAGCTCCCCGGTACAGAGCTGGTTCCCGCCCCGGTGACCACCTGGTCCATATAACGCACCGTAAGCCCCATCCGGAACTTGTCGGACGCCTTATGGTCGAGCTTGAAATTGACCAGCTTGCGGTCCAACCCGGAATTGATCATCAACCCATCCTCTATATTGTCCGTCAGGCTCAGATTGTACGTAGTATTCTGATTGCCGCCGTTGACCACGATATTGTGATTCTGAAAACCGGCATGCCGGCCAAAGACCTGGCCCTGCCAGTCGAGCGGCGTCGCATGCTTGTATACGCTCAGTGTGTCCCAGGTGCTGCCATATTCATGGAAAAAAGAGCTATCTGTCAGCTTGATCAGCTTATACCGCTCATATTGCCACATCACGAAATCATAAGGGCTCAGCACCGGCATTTTCTTCAATAGCTCGCTATAGCCGAAAGATGCATTATAGCTCACCCGCGTCCTGCCCGGCGTCCCCGACTTGGTCGTGATGATCACGACCCCATTGGCGCCCCTCGCTCCATATATAGCGGTCGAAGCGGCATCTTTCAATACATCCACCGACGCGATATCCTGCGGCGAGATCACCGACAAGGCATTCTCTACCTGGATGCCATCCACAATATAAATAGGGGAATTGTCCTGCGTAATGGACCCGCCCCCACGCACCGTAATGACGACATCGGCCCCGGGAGCGCCCTCCGCAGTACTGACATTGACACCCGCCAGACGGCCTTCCAACGCCTGGGCAGCGGACGATAGGGGGAAATCTTTCAGTTGCTTTGCATTCACGGAAGAGACCGCACCGGTCACATCTCTCCGTTGCATCGTTTGATAACCGACGACGACGATGTCGTCTAAAGCGGTGTTCCCCGGCTCCAGCTCGACATTCACGACCCTCCGGCCCGCGGCTTCCACCTCCCGCGTCGTATAACCGACATACGTGAACTCGAGCACCACCCGGCCTTTTTCCGGAACGCGGATCGCATAATCGCCGGCGCTATCGGTCAACGTGTGGAGACGTGTGCCTTTTACGGAAACGGTAACCGCCGATAGCGCCTCCGAAGACTTCCTGCTCACGACATGCCCGGTGATGGTCTCCGGGACCTGCGCCGATGCGAAAGCATAGCACACTACTAACAATAGCGAAACAAAGAACTTTTGCTGCATAATCAGATTGTTTTGGATTCGAAAATCATATGGCATTCATCTTTGAAAAACTAAAGTTAAAAAAAAGTCAGTATAGTATAGTACAATACAGATATTTTTTTTTACTTTTACTCCACAGCCATAAAAAACCTGTTTATCTATATATTGATTATGACAAGAACATCCCGGACGCTAAACATCCCGAAACTACTGCTCACCTCTATAATAGTATGGCTGCTCTGCCGTCCCGCCTCCGCGCAAAAACAGTTCAACGTCTTCGAACCCGCCTGGTGGCCTTATAATACGGTACATACTTATCTGGAGCAACAGGTTTACCGGGAATTCGAGGATCGGCGATCGGATCTGAAAAAAGCGCTTTCCAGCCCATCCGCTATGCTGGCCTATCGCGACAGCTGCAAAAAACGCTACCTCGAAATACTCGGGGAATTGCCCGCCCGGACGCCCCTCAACCCACAGATCGTCGGCGCCATTCCGCGCACCGGCTATAAGATCGAAAAGGTGATATATGAAAGCCTCCCCGGCCACCACGTCACGGCCAACATCTACGTCCCACAGGGAAAAGGCCCCTTTCCCGGCGTCATGCTCTTCTGCGGCCATAGCCTCAACGGAAAAGAGGATGTCTCCTATCAGAAGACCGCCATCCTGTTCGCCGCACATGGATTCATCGTCCTGGTCGCAGACCCGATCTCCCAGGGGGAACGATACCAACTCACCGATGCCAACGGCCATCCACTGATTTCCCTCGGCACCGTCGAACACACGCTATTCAACGCCGGCGCAACGCTTCTCGGCACCGGCGCCGTTGCCTATGAACTCTGGGATAACATCCGCGGCCTCGACTACCTGGCAAGCCGCAAAGACGTAGACACGACACGCATCGGCTGCCTCGGCACCTCCGGGGGTGGAACGCAGACGACCTACTTCGTCGGCTTCGACGACAGGATCAAGGTCTCGGCGCCCTGCAGCTATGTAGCTACCCGCGAACGCAATCTTAACCTTCCGCTCATCGGGGCAAGCGACGGCTGCCAGCATATCCCGGGCGAAGGGGAAAAAAAACTCGAGATCGATGACTTCCTCATCATGGCGGCGCCCAAACCACTCCTCGTACTGGCGGCAAGATTCGATTTCGTGGACGAAGTAGGCGTCGAGATCGCATCGCACGAACTGCAGCAGGTATATGCCCGCCTCGGCCACCCGGACCGCTACAAGCTCTTCGTCTACGACGACGGTCATAGCATCGCCAAACCAAAACGCGAGGCCGCCGTCACCTGGTTCCGGAAATGGCTTTGTAACGACAGCACACCCGTAAAAGAAGGGAATATCGAAGTCCTGCCCGACACGGCGCTGTTCTGCACCTCCACCGGTCAGGTGAATACGGCCTTCCCCCACGAACAAACGCTAAAAGACATCGATCTCGAGCTCGCAGACCATTACAAACCCAACCGCGACGCCTTCATAAACCGCCCGGATAGCAGGGATATCATCCAGCATCTCCTCCATCTCGATAACAACCGCCTCAAGCACAACATTGACGTCCAGTGGACCGACAGCACCACCTCCGGTCCGGACCGCACCGCCTCCCGCCCCGTCGTTTTCAAAAAAGCCATCGTCCGTAAAAAAGACGAGATCCCCCTCCCCTGCCTGGTAGCCTACCCCTCCGGCCCGGCAAAGAACGTCCTCATCTGGACAGCCATACAGGGGAAAGCGAAGATCGCCTCCGATAGCCTCGCAGTCATCCGCGAAGCCCTCCGCCAGGGAACCGTCGTAGTGCTGGCCGACCTGAGAGCCACCGGCGAAACCACGGACGCTGTCACCAATGATTCGAAATTCTATTACAACAGGGAATACCGGAACTCGATGACCGCCCTCCACGTCGGCCCCGGCCTCGTAGGCCAGCAGGTCGCAGACATGATCACGCTCCTCGACTTTATAGACAAACCCAATGGCCTCGGTCTCTCCGGCATCCCTGTAAAGATCCGCGCATCGGGCGGTGACGCCGTCGTAGCCCTCCACACGCTGGCGCTCGACAAACGCATCTCGGAAGTCCACCTGTATCATACGATACGATCTTATTACGACCTGCTGAAAGACCCTATCCAGAAAGACCAATACCGTTATGTCATCCCCGGCGTCATGAAGCACTATGATCTACCCGATCTGGTAAAACTGGCAGGCCCGGATAAAGTATTCTATCGATAACGCTATAATAACTGCATTATGAAATCTCTGTTCATCTGTTCCTTCTTCCTCACTTCCCTCGGGCACGCAATAGCTCAGCCTTCCCGGGAACGGCTCCCCGTCATCGCAAGACCACACTTCAGATCGGACACCTTCAACATTCTTAAATACGGCGCCGTCGGCGACGGCATCACGCTCGACACAAAAGCGATAAACGCGGCCATCGACGCCTGTTCAAAAAAAGGCGGCGGAGTCGTACTGGTGCCCGGCGGCCTCTGGCTCACCGGCCCGCTGGTCATGAAGAATAATGTCAACCTGTCCATTCGTGCCGACGCCTTACTGCTCTTCACCCGCGACTTCGATCAATACCCACTCGTCAAAAGCTATTACGCCGGCCTGCCCTCCGTCCGCTGCCAGTCGCCCATCTCCGGAGACAGCCTGACCAACGTCGCCATCACGGGAGCCGGGGTCATCGATGGCTCGGGCGACGCCTGGCGACCGACCCTCAAAAAGAAATTGAATGAATCGGAATGGAGAAAACTCGTGGCCTCCGGCGGCGTCGTCAGCGACGTCCCCGGTAGATCGGTCACCTGGTACCCCTCGGAAAATGCAAAAAAAGGCTCCGAAATTCTCACGGACAGCGGCACCATCAGGGAAGGCGTCACCTTCCCGGGCTACGAAGCGATCAAGGACTTCCAACGCCCTGCCTTACTGGTCTTCTTGAATTGTAAAAAGGTCCTGCTCGAAGGCGTCACCTTCAAAAATTCTCCAAGCTGGAACCTCCATCTCCTGCTTTGCCAGGACATAACCATCGATAAGATCCACGCTAAAAACCCGCCCTACGGTCAAAACACCGACGCGGTAGACCTCGAATCCTGCACACGCGCCCTGGTACAGAACAGCACCTTCGAAGGCGGCGACGACGGGATCACCCTCAAATCGGGCCGCGACGAAGCCGGCCGGAAAAGAAATGTCCCCACCCGCGATGTCATCATCCGCGACTGCATCACCTATAACGTCGGCAGCGGCGTCGCCATCGGCAGCGAAATGTCCGGCGGCGTCCGGAATATCTTTATCTCGCATTGCTCCTTCGTCGGTTCCAGCCTCGGTATAAAGCTGAAAACGAAACGCGGCCGCGGCGGGGTCGTGGAGAAGATCTATGCGTCGGATATCAACATGAGCGATATCCAGGAATACGCACTGGTATTCGACATGTTCTATGGCGTCCTCGGCGCTCCGAAGATCGGCGACGAAAAACCGGACCCACGCATGGACCCCCAACCGGTAACGGAAGCGACACCCGTGTTCCGCGATATCCATTTCCGGCATATCTACTGCAACGGCGCAGAACAAGCGATCTTCGTACGCGGACTGCCGGAAATGCCTGTCCGGGACGTATACCTCGAAGACATGGTGTTCAAAACGAAAAAAGGCATGGAATGCATGGAAGCCAGGGGCATTCATCTGAAGAACATCCGATTCCTCCCGGCAAAAACCGACCCGGTCATCGGCCTGCGCGACGCAAAAGATATCACCCTGGACAACCTGGCCACCAGCCCCAACACGGTCTTGTTCCTGGACATCCGGGGAAAAGAAAGCGGGAATATCTCCGTCACGCATACCGACCTGTCGACCGCCAGGGACCGGGTAAAGCTCGCCCCCGACGTATCGCCGGCAGCGCTGCGACTGCAGTAGAAGTTATTTTTGGGATTAACATATTAAAAGTACAGTATAATATAGTATTGATCTAATTTTGCGGTGGAAAAACCATTACCATAAACATTCAACAACCTTATTGACAATGAACCTGAAGATCAATCCGGAGTCGAACATCCCCAAATACCAACAGATTGCAGACGGCCTCATCGGCCTCATCGAGGCAGGCGTGCTCAAGGTCGGGGATAAAGCGCCATCCATCGATGCCATCAGCAAAAGCAACAACGTCGCCAAAGTAACCGTGGTACAGGCCTACCGCCACCTGAAATCCTCCGGGATCATCGAATCCAGCGAAAAACGGGGATTCTACATTCAAACCAACGTCACCAACATGCGTTGGCGCGTGCTCGTTCTCTTCAACGTCATGAACCCGTCCAAAGAGATCATCTATAAATCGATCGTCAACACATTGGGCGAGGGCGCCCACGTGGAACTGTTCTTTCATAACTACAACTTCGAGATGTTCGAGAACATCATCAAAAGCAAAGCCGGCATGTTCCACTATTGCATCGTCATGCCGCACTTCCATCCCGACACGAACAAGGTGCTGGAAACGATCCCCCCCGAAAAACTGATCGTGCTGGACAGACCCCTCCAACACCCGATCCCCGGCGCATCGGCCGTCTACCAGGACTTCAGGGCGGATGTATTCGACGCCCTCGTGTCTCAAAAGCTGCGCATCCTGGAATATAAAAAGATCGTCATCCTTCAACCCGCCGGCAAAGGACTCCCGACAGAGATCGCCGACGGTATAAAATTGTTCGGCACAAAAAACAAGCTGCCCGTACAGATCTCCGTCGACGTCCAGCAAAAAATGCTGCTGCCGGAAACGCTGTTCATTACACTGACCGACGAGATCCTGATCGACCTCATCGAGCTGCAGCAACAAACAAAACTCAAGCTCGGCAAGAACATCGGGATCATCAGCTATAACGAAAACCCGCTGAAACGCATCCTCGCCGGCGGCATCGCCACACTCACCTCGGATTTCGAAAAGATGGGCAGGACCGCCGCCGAATGCATCACGAAAAAAACCTCGATCGTCACCCGCAATCCATTTTATCTGATCCTGAGAAATTCATTATAGAGATTATTCATCAAGCAACTTTATGGACATAAGCAAGTCTTTTTCGCTCGCTGGAAAACGAGCGGTGATCACGGGAGGAGGCACCGGCATCGGGTTAGGCATCAGCAAGGCACTGAGCAGCGCCGGCGCCAGCCTTATCCTCATCGGCCGAAGGGAACACGTGCTGGCGAAAGCCGCCAAACAGCTCGGCCCCTGCTGCCGGTACGTCGCCTACGATCTCAACAATAGAAAAGGCCTGCCCCAATTGATCCAGCGGATCGAAAACGAGTTCGGCCCCATCGATATCCTCGTCAACAACGCAGGCGCACATCTTAAAAAACCTTCCCTCGAAACCACCGACGAAGAATTCGACCGCATCATCGACACCAACCTCTCGAGCGCCTTCACGATCACCCGCGAATGTGTAAAGTATATGGAGACCAGGAAGAAAGGCGTCGTCCTCTTTATCAGTAGCATGACCGGCCTGTTCGGCATGGACAAGGTGATCGCCTACGGGACCTCCAAGACCGCCCTCATCGGCATGATGCGCGGCATGGTCATGGAATATTCCGCCTTCCGGGTCAGGGTCAACGCGATCGCCCCAGGATGGATCGAATCGGATATGCTCAGCGAAGCGCTGAACAACGACAAGGAACGAAAGGACAAAATTCTTAACCGCATTCCCTACCGCAGCTTCGGAACGGGAGAAGATATCGGCGCAACGGCCGTTTATCTCTGCTCCGATGCGGCCAGGTATGTAACAGGCGTCGTATTGCCGGTCGACGGCGGCGCGGCCTACTCGTTCTAAACATACAAAACCGGAACTCATGGAATTCATGGACGATAATTTCCTGCTGCCCGGCCAAACGGCGCAACGACTGTATCACGACTACGCCAGGGACATGCCGATATTGGATTACCACTGCCACCTGCCCCCGCAGCAGATCGCCGACGACCACCAGTTCGAAAACCTCACCCGGATTTGGCTCTACGGCGATCACTACAAATGGCGCGCCATGCGCACCAACGGCGTAGACGAACGCTATTGCACCGGCAACGCCACCGACCGTGAAAAGTTCGACCGATGGGCCGCAACCGTCCCCTACACCCTCCGCAACCCTTTATACCACTGGACCCACCTCGAGCTCCAACGCTACTTCGGCATCCACAAGCTCCTGGGACCCTCCACGGCATCGGCCATCTACGAGGAATGCTCGGCAAAGCTGCGGTCCCCGGGATACTCGGTCAAAGGTCTGCTTCGCCAGATGAACGTCGCCGCCATCTGCACCACCGACGATCCCATAGACGACCTGTCGGCCCACGCCCGGCTGCGAAACCAAAGTTTCGAAATTCCCGTCCTTCCCTGCTTCCGCCCGGATAACGCCATGGACGTAAGCAACGCGGCAAAATTCAACGCTTATCTTAAAAAGCTCGAAACGGCAACGGATCTCGACATCTCCGTATGGGACGACTTCTTATACGCCTTGCAGAACCGCCACGACTTCTTTGCCTCCATGGGTTGCACCGTCAGCGACCACGGCCTGGAAGAGATCTATATCGAAGACTTCACCGGCATCGAGATCGAGGTGATCTTCAACAAGGTCCGCGCCGGAAAACAGCTCAACGAATTCGAACAGCGGAAATTCAGATCGGCCATGCTCCTCCACCTCGCGGAATGGGACTGGGAAAAGGGCTGGGTCCAACAATATCACCTCGGCGCCCTGCGCAGCAACAACACCCGCAAACGCCAGCAGGTAGGACCGGAATCAGGCTGGGACTCGATCGGTGACTTCCAACAGGCCAAGGCGCTGGCCGGCTTCCTCGATAAGCTCGATAAAGAGGACAAACTCGCCAGGACCATCCTCTACAATCTCAACCCCGCCGACAACGAACTCATGGCCGCCATGATCGGCAATTTCAACGATGGCTCCATAGCAGGCAAGATCCAGTTCGGCGCGGCCTGGTGGTTCCTCGACCAAAAGGACGGAATGATCAAACAACTCGACGCGCTCTCCAACATGGGCCTGCTCAGCCGCTTCGTGGGCATGCTCACGGACTCACGCAGCTTCCTGTCCTATCCGCGGCATGAATACTTCCGGCGCATCCTCTGCAATCTCTTCGGCAGCGAGATAGACCGCGGTGAACTGCCGCACGACCTGGACTGGATCGGCCAGGTGATCCGGGATATCTGCTACCACAACGCGAAAAACTATTTCCGCTGGGATGACATCCTCAAACCACAACCGCATAAAACGATCCTGTGAACCTCCGCACCATCCTCCTCCTCGGTACGCTTGCCGCCCAATGCCTGCCCGCCTCCGCGCAAACGGATCTTGACCCGCCCTTCCCGCGGCTGGCCACGATCTACACAAAGACCGGCGCCGGCGTCTCTCAAAAAACCGACGAAGGCAAAAGGGTCATCGCAAAATTCAACCTCTATATCTCCACTCAACACGAATGGGTCACCGGCGGCCGATATCTCAAATACCTCAACCCCCGCCAGATCGATCTGATCTATGTTCACAGCGTCTTCTGCAGCCGTTGGAGCGCTGGTCCCGATGGCAGCGGCTTCAGCATCGGCGCTACTCCCTATTACCTCGACCTCAAATGGCTCCTCTGCTACGCCGGCGCCACCCTATCCCACCCCGTGGATACGCTGACCCGAAACATCCCGGTCGAAGACCTGTCGCCCTTCACTATCGGCGATTACGCCCTCATCGGCGGTGTAAACAACCAAAAACCGGAACTGGTAAAGATAATAGCAACATCGGCCGCCGCCGGCCCCGGCATGCTCACGGTAGAAAGGGGCCGGATGGACGAGAATGGTAAATTCCCCGCCATCGCTCATGACCGCGGCGATTATGTACGCGCGGTAGCCTACGCCTGGAAACAAGGCTTCCTGGCCTTCAATATGAGCGCCGCCTGCCCCCGCTCGGACATCAACCCCGGCCTCGGCAAAGCCCTCACGTATAACCAATTCCTCGCCGCCTTCTGGGCAGCCAAAATCGCGCACGATTCCCTCTATTCCAATCTGGACGGCGTCTTCCTGGATAATTATGTCGACATCCCTTCTCAACTGCTGCACAACGCGCGGGCAGTCGACTACACCAATCGCAACAAACCGACCCCCTCCCCGGATAACAACGACTATTGGAAAAAAGGCATGGCCGACCTCGCCCGCCAGATGCGGCTCCGCCTGCCCGATAAGCTCATAACGGCCAACACCGGCGGAAGCGCAGACAACTCAGGCGCCTGGCTCAATGGCGGCATGATCGAAGGCGTCAACCAGGACGGCAAAAATCGCTTCGTCGGCGACGCCGACGCCAATCCCACCGGTTACTATAACTCGTGGATGACCAAAAGCGCCTCCCCACACATCTTCGTCTATAACGCCTCGGATGCCATCGACGGCGATCTCGAAACGGCACGCACGGACTATAAAGCCATGCGCTTCCTGCTCACGCTCACCCTCCTCGACGACGGCTATTTCGATTACGATGAGTTCCTGGTGCGGAATTCCCCCGCAGGCCTCAACTCCGGCGGCCACCAGTCCGCCTGGTGGTACGACGAATATGATAACGCAGGCCGCGGCCCCGGTTATCTCGGCTACCCGCTAGGCAAACCTACCGAACCTCTAAAAGGGGTGTTCCGCCGCGATTTTCAAAAAGGGATCGTCTTGTGCAACACGACCACCGACCCGCAACAGGTCTCTCTCGAAAAAGCATACACGAAAATTGCCGGAACCCAGGACCCCGTTACAAATGACGGATCCACGATCACCAGCCTCACACTCCAGCCACAAGACGGCATCATTCTCCTGTCCCGCTAAACACCCACGAGCCCCGCCAATCACCACCAATCCCCGCCAATCACCACCAATCCCCGCCAATCCCTCTTAGCGGATAAAAATATTCTGTACTGGAACATAGTACAGTACAGTATAATACACAAATATTTTATTTATTTTAGATGGATGCGCCATATACTCTACTTAACCACGATCGCCCTTGTATTAACAGCAAGCTGCAAAAAACACTCGCCCGCAAACTCGGGAGCTGACAACAACCCGCCGCCGCCCGACGGAAACATCGACACCACCCTAAAATTCCCAAGGATCGCCACCATCTATTCGAAACATTCGGAAAACCAGGATTCGGGAAAAAAAGCGATCTCCCGCTACAACCTCTATGTAAGCGACATGACCTGGTGGGGACTCGGCTGCGGCGGAGACGCGAACTGCCAGGGTCACAGCGCCATGACCACGGGTCAATACCTGAAATTCCTGAACCCGGCACAACTCGACCTCATGTATGTACACAGCGTCTTTTATGGCGGCTGGAGCGCCCCCGCCGACGGCCGCGGCTATATCATCGGCACGACACCCTATTATTTCGACCTCGGATGGCTGCTGACCTATGCCGGCTCGACCCTCAGCGGCGCCGTCGACAATACCGCCACTACCATCCCGGTCGTCGATTGCTCAAAATTCGCCGTCGGTGACTATGTCCTTCTTGGCGGCGTCGACCCGCAAC
>DASZOW010000318.1:0-7556 GCA_035550615.1 Puia sp. | reverse complement strand
CCAACTTATCGGATAAATATACCCGAAATTATTTCCGGCACCAGGTGATCCCGCTGATCGCGGAGGCATATCCCGGGGTTCCCGGTAACCTGGCGGCGAATATCGATCGTTTCCGCGAGATCGAGGCGATCTACCGGCAGGCGGTGGAACAGGAGAAAAAGAAGCTGTTGGAGTACCGTGGCAACGAGGTGCATATACCCGTTCGCAAGCTGTTGCAGACGGCGGCGCTGACTACGCTTTTATACGAGATCATGGCGGCTTTTGGTTTTTCGCCGCAGCAGGCGGAGGCTTGCCGTGAATTGCTGGGAAGCCCTTCCGGCCGTTATCTCGTTTCCGGAACGCATCGCATCCTTAAGGACAGGAACTGGCTGATCATTTCGCCTTTGCAGACGACGGAAGCGACGAATGTGTTGATAGGGTCCGGCGACGACAGGATCGCATTTGCCCGTGGCGTTCTGCGGGTGAAGCGGGTGGCGGCGGACCGGATCGGGGAGATCGACCAGGGGCCGCGGGTGGCGTTGCTCGATGCGGCTGCGGTGCGGTTCCCGCTGTTGTTACGGCCGTGGCGGGCCGGGGATTATTTTTATCCGTTGGGCATGCGAAAAAAGAAAAAGCTTGCGCGGTTTTTTATCGACAACAAAATATCGGTGGCCGAGAAGGAGAGGATTTGGGTGGTGGAGATGGAGAAAAAGATCCTTTGGGTGGTAGGTTGGCGGATCGATGACCGTTGGCGTTTGGGGCCAGGGACCAGAGAGGTGATACGGATAGAGTGGGAGGAGTAGGCGGGGCGGAGGTGTGGGATCGGGGGCGCGGCGGCAGGCATCAGAAGCGCGGTTGGCGGATCTGGTCTATAAAGATGGAAACGACGCTGGGACGGGCGGCGATGGTAAATAGCACACCATAGAGGGCGCCCCAGAGATGGGCGCTGTGATTGATGTTGTCGCCGCCGCGTTTGGACATATAGATACTATAGGTGAGGAACAGGATGACAAAAAGGATGGCGGGCATCGGAATGCCCCAGACATAAAGCTTCGACCAGGGATCGATGAGGATGAAGGCGAATTGTACGGCACAGACGGCGCCGGATGCGCCCAGGCTACGGTAGTTGTAATCGTCGCGATGTTTCAGATACGACGGAATACTGGCCGCGATCAGGGACGTCAAATACAGGATCAGGAAATAGTAATGCTGCAGACCGAGCACTCCCATGTAATAATTCTCCAGGGCTTTCCCAAAAAAGAAAAGAGTGACCATATTGAACAGCAGGTGCACCATATCGGCGTGGATGAAGCCGCAGGTAAGGAACCGGTAATATTGGTATTTGTGGCTGACTGCCGGGGGGTAGAAGATCAGCGCGTCCATGACCCGCCGGTTGTTAAAGGAAAGGAAAGAAATGATGCACGTGATAACAATGATGCTTACCGTGAAGCTGTTCATTAGAATTTTTTTTAAAGGTACGGGATTTTAGGCATGATGATATTTTTCGTTGCGCAGGATGGTGCATGCGCGATAGAGCTGTTCGGCGAGAACCAGCCTGACCAACTGATGCGGCAACGTGAGCTGTGAAAGCGACCAGCGGTGATCGGCGCGTTGAAGGATGCTTTCATCCAGGCCGAATGCGCCGCCGATGAGGAATACCAGATTTTTGTTGCTGCTGTTGGCGCGGGTTTGGATGAACCGGGCCAGGCCTTCCGACGAGAACTGCCGTCCGTGTTCGTCGAGCGCTACCAGATAGTCGTCTTTGGAGAGCTGCGCCAGGAGCAGTTCCGCCTCCTTTTTTTTCAAGGCGGCGGCCGAGAGACTTGCGGCACCCTTGGGCGGCGGGAACAGCGTCCACTCGGTGGGATAATAGCGGGTAAGGCGCCGCGTGAAGTCTTCGACACCCGGTTTTACGTAGGGCTCGTGTTCTTTGCCGACAGACCAGAGGAGGAATTTCATGGAACAAATTTATCGTGCGTATCGTAATCCTACGCAGAGCCGGTGACGGGGGTTAGGGATAAGCTCCTGTCTCTGCGGGTCGATGATAATATTCATCTCTTCCAGCGGTATGGCTCCGAGCAGCGGTTCGGCATCATCCGGCATTACGATGGCGCTACAGTGTGCCGTCTCGTTTTTGTATCGGACGATCAGCGGAGCCACGACCGGGCATTCGAGTATTTCTCCGCTCGCCAATTGCAGAGGTCTGCTATCGACAACCGGGAGTTGGAGACAATCCTGAATATTTTCATTTATCACCATGAGGAGGGAACCGGCATCGACGAGCGCATTCACGCTGATCTTACGGATCTCGTCCGGGTCCAATTGGCCATGCTGCGCATTTCCCATATCAACTCCATTGATCAATTCTATATCTGCATGTATCTGTCCCATATATTTTTTCATATAAAATTACAAAAGGCGTAAAGCCGCCAAAATTTATTTTGCGTTGTTCCACAACATTGTTTCACGAATGATTATGCCTGTGAGAGAGGCGTGGGCTGATCGTCCGAGAGAAGGATTACCGTGAAGGTGCTTCCTTTTCCGGGCAGGCTTTCGATATGCAGGCTGCCGGCGTTGCGGGCGATGAACTCTTTGCAAAGCATGAGGCCGAGTCCTGTCCCTGCTTCGCCGGCTGTGCCCTTGGTCGTATAGAAATTACTTTCCTGGATCTTTTGGAGGGCGTCCGGCGAGATACCCATGCCCGTGTCACGGACAAAGACGGCGATGCCTTTTTCCGTTCGGGTATTGCCGACCGTTATTTCACCGTTTTCCGGCGTATACTTGATGGCGTTGGACAGGAGGTTGCGAAGGACGAGATGGGTCATGTCCTTGTCTGCATAGGCGATGGCGGTGACGTCGGCCTGCAGGGTAACCCGGATGGATTTCGCATCCGCCTGCAGGCGGAGCAGCCGGATGACGTCGGTCATCATGCCCGATATATCGATCAGCTGAGGTTTGACGGTGTCGGCCTGCATCTGGCTACGGGCCCAGTGGAGGACGTTTTCCATCAGGTTGGTGGTATGGCTCAGCTCGTTCTCGACCTCGGGCACCATGGCCTTGATCTCGCCGGCGGGGAGATCGAATTGCTGCATATTCCGGAAAAGATTGCGCAGCGCATAGATCGGTGATTTAAGGTCGTGTGCGATGATCGAGAAAAGCCTGTTCTTGAAGGCGTTGAGCTGGGTGAGCTCTTCGGTTTGTTTCTTCAGCAGGATGCCGTTGGCGTAGATCTCTTCCTTCTGCTGAAGGATACTTTGCTGATATCCGGCATTCTCTCTTTTGATCAGAAAGAGGCCGTAGAAGATGAAGGCGATGGTTACCAGTTGATTGAACACGTAAAAGAACAGGCTGGCGCTGGCGAGCTGATAGGGATAGTTCTTGCAAAGGCCGGCCAGGACGAAGTAGCTGACCATGGACATGCCGAGGGCGAAAAGCATCTGGCTGATGTCCCGGATAAAGAATACGGCGAGGATGCCGTTGAGGACAAAGGATAGTTCTACGCCCATATTGATGCCCCAGATATAGACGACGCTGGTGGTAAAGGGGTAGAGGATGAAATAGGCGATCTTCGCAAGGTCGTACTGGCGCCGGGCGTTCAGGGCCAGGACGATGGCGTTGACGAGGGCCGGGGTGCAGGCGACGAACCAGGCGACCAGGGGAAAGTGGCGGTTGCTGACGGCGCCTGCGATGGGTATAAAAAAGCCTGTGACGAGCTGAAAGAAATTCAGCTGGTTGAAGATCTTGAGCTTTCTTTTCTCGTAATCGTCCATATCGGTGGTGAGACCGAGCGTCTTGATGCGTTCAAAAGATTGTGAAGAAGCGGACCCGGCGGCCTGAAATTTCCCTTGCCAGTCGGCGACAGAGCCGAAAGACTTCATGCGTCCGTGGAAGAACGTAAACCGGTGCGATAGGACTTTCATTCAGGTTGGATGGGTTAAGGCCGGCAGCGCAGGCTGACAGCGGTCGACAAAATAGACATTTTAATCGATAAAGACAAGAGGGGGAGGAATGGAGGGAAAATTAGAATGTAATTAGAAACGGAAAGTGGGGGGCATAACCGGCTGCAGGCCGAATAGTCGCGGGTTGGCGGTGTGGCCGCGATGCGCTTAGGATTTCTTCTTCAGGAATGCTTCAGGGAGACCATGTTTTTTTAGGGTTTCGGCCGCTTTTTCATTTTTCTTGCGGAAAAAAGGGTCATTGCTCAGGTCAGGAAGCTCTTTAGTAATAACGATTTTGTTGTTTTTATCGGATTTGTGGGGAGTTGCCATTGTCGGGTATTTAGTGGTTTAAAGTTACAATATTTCGCAATTCCCATTTGGTACAATCTTGTTCGGGCGGGCGTGCTGCCTTCAATATAAATGACGGCATACGGGAAATCAGATGTGAATAAAATCACCGTTGCCGCTACAGTTGCCAGTATCTTATCACGGTCATGATTGTCTGTAACGATCTCATCATCGATACGGTTTTCGGCTTCATCCCAATCTCCGAATGACAAATTGAATACATGTGGGGGATATCCCTGGATTCGGTGATATTGCACCATCTTTTTTATTCTGCCTTTAGGTCCGATACTTTCAAAGGAATAGAAATTTCCGCTGGGGTTTTTCACCAACGTGTATTGTTCGATATACATGGGAAAAATTTGAGCCACTGAAATTACTAATTATTTTAGCTTTAATTTCGAAAAAGATTAGTAGGCATTGGCCGCAACTAATTTGATGGATTGTTGTTAAAATGAAAAAAATCGATAGTAATGCAAAAAAGAAAATTGGGACGGTCGGCATTGTCGGTAGCGCCCCTGACCTTTGGGGGAAATGTATTTGGCTGGACGATCGATGAGGCGACATCTTTTCGGATACTGGATGCGTTCGTGTCGGCGGGATTCAATTTTGTGGATACGGCGGACGTATATAGCCGGTGGGCGCCGGGCAACCAGGGCGGGGAGTCAGAGACGATCATCGGCAAATGGATGAAACAGCGGGGCAATCGAGACAAGGTGATCGTCGCGACCAAGGTCGGCGGGGATATGGGGCAGGGTAAAAAGGATATCGGCAGGAAATGGGTTCTGGCGGAAGTCGAGAACAGTCTCAGGCGGCTGCAGACCGACTATATCGATCTATACCAGACGCATTGGGATGTCGAGGGGACGCCGGTGGAAGAGACGCTGGAAGCTTATTCGGAGCTGGTCAAGGCGGGAAAGGTACGGTATATCGGCGCCAGCAACTTCAGCCCCGCGCGGCTAAAGGCGTCGCTGGAAGCCAGCGCGAAACATGGGTATCCGCGGTATGAAAGCTATCAGCCGCATTATAACCTGGCAGAGCGGGAAATCTTTGAAAAAGAGATGGAATCGATCTGTGTGGAACATCAGCTTGGCGTCATCAACTATTATTCGCTGGCTGCGGGTTTCCTCACGGGCAAATACCGGAGCGAGGCCGATCTGGTGAAGAGCCCGCGCGGGGCGGGGGCGAAAAAATATCTGAATGCGCGTGGGTCGAGGATACTGGCCGCGCTGGATACGGTGGCCGAGGAATATCATTCCACGCCGGCGAGTGTGGCGATCGCCTGGCTGCTTGCGCGGCCTTCGGTGACGGCGCCTATCGCCAGTGCTACGAGCATCGGGCAGCTGGATTCGCTAATCGCGGCGACGAAACTCGAGCTTAACGCCGATGATGTGGAGAAACTGGATGCGGCCAGCGCATGGAAGTGAGGTTTCGCCGGGGCATGGAGGCGAGTGGCTGGCAGGTGCGAGGCGTGGCTATTTGGAAAGGAAAAGGTCGAAGGTGTCGCCGCGCAGGCCGATCCGCATGGCTTCGAGGGCGATGACCTCGGAAGGATTTATGTTGCCGAGATTGGCGTTTGCGCCGATGAGTTTCAGGAAGTAGAGTTGCTGGTCCTTTCTGGGTGCTTCCCAGAGGATCTTTTCGGCGGGTACCTTTGTGAGGATCTCCTGCACCAGCCCTTCCCGGACCTCGCCGGAGTCACGATACAGGCCAACCGTCCCCGTTTCGCGGGCTTCGGCCACGATATAGGAGGCGCCGGCGCCTAGTTCGGACTGCATCAGCCTGATCCATTGATAGGGCGGGGTGATGTGTTCGCGGTCCTTGTCTTTGGAGCCGACTTCGCTGAGGACGGTACCATATTTCGCCAGCTTCTCGATATACCCGCATTTTTCGGCGTGTGAAATGTCGATAGAGCCATCGGACATCTCTATCCAGGTGATATTATATTCTTTGAGCAGTTCGAGATAATCATTGAACTGGTTGCGGATGATATAAGCTTCCAGCAGCAACCCGCCGAAATATACCGGGATACCGGCATCCTGCAACAGCCGGATCTTTTCGTGCAGTCCCGAAGAAAGCAGCGAAGTGCCGAAGGCCAGTTTTACCAGATCTACATGCGGTCCCGAGCCGGAGACAAGATTACGAGCCTCGCCGACGCTGAGCCCTTTGTCATTGATCATGGTCAATCCATAATTTCTGGGACGCCTGGTTCTTTCGGGGATCTGAGTCAGGTTGAAGTTCATGTGTGCAAGTTAGTGAGCCGGAATGAGATTGCGAAAATCAGATGTTTATCCAGCAGGAAATGAGAGCAGGGGGAAGGAGAGCAGGGAATGAGAGCAGGAAATGAGAGCAGGAAAGCAGGAGAGCAGAGAGCAGCAGCAGAAGATGCTGCCCTTGGTACGGGAATAAACAATTTTCCGTATATTACATGGAAATAGTTTGCCATGGCGCAGATGGATGCGAAACAGGCGGAAAAGATCTCCAAGGCTCTTTCCGATCCCACTCGACTCAAGATACTGAGCGAGATCAAAAAAAGGCATGACTGGCTATACTGCGTGGACCTCTATGACAATATCAATCTGGCACAGCCTTCTATTTGCCATCATTTGAAACAGTTGACGGAGACCTCGATCATTCTGCCGGAAAAAGAGGGGCGGAATATCAAGTATACGATGAATAACGAGGTCATCGACGAGTACATAGGATTTTTACAAGGTTTGAAGAAATAACCCTTAGTGGGGGATAAGGCATTTCACGGGGATGGCCAGGGTGGCGGCCGGGGTATTTTGTGCGTGGGCGGGAACGTCGGCGAACGGCGGTTTGGGACCGGTGAAAGTGGGGAAAAAACCCATCGAAAAAGTTCAATGTTTTTTGTATATTTGTATAATTCAAGAACCAAAAGAGTGTGTTATGGATCAATTTTGTCTTAACTGCGAAGAAACTTTCTCTTCGCCCCTGCTAAAAGAGAGGAACAAGAGCCTCGGCAGAAACTTTCTTTTCACCGTACTCGCATTTGCAGCGTTGTGCCTGGTCTCTTACCTGATCGCCAGGTAAGTCCTCCGTAGAGTTTTAATTATTTCGTAATCCGGGTCTTGGACATTCTGACTAGATTTGTCATATGTCTGACACCAGAAGAGAATTCCTAAAGAAAGCCGCCTTATTAACAGGCGCGGCTTCGCTTTCCCAACTCATACCCGAATCCATCCAGCGAGCGCTGGCGATCAACCCCGCCGAAGGCAGTACCTGGCGCGATGCCGAGCATATCGTGATCCTGATGCAGGAGAACCGGTCGTT
>DASZOW010000317.1:0-1849 GCA_035550615.1 Puia sp. | reverse complement strand
CACGAACATCTTCCCCGACGACGTGAACCAGGGCGCGCAATATTGGGGCGCGGGCTCTACCTACGCGGTCCCGGCGAACACCGACATCCTCGATATCACCTACTGGCAGATGGGCGACAACCGCTGCCAACAGCTCAAGACCTACCTGGTAGATATCGCCCTTTATCACATGCACTCTGCCATTGCGCCGAAGAATGTGCCGGAGCTTCGGGAAAAAAGATACGACGATGCCGTCAAGTGGCTCAAGGCTGCCGGCCGCGGCGATGTGACCGCCTCCCTGCCCTTATTGCAGCCCCGACAGGGTAGCCGCAACCGGTACGGGGGCCAAATCAAAAACAATAATTCCTGGTAAGCATGGGAAATAGATCGCGCATACACAAGGCAAAAAATTACGGCCAACCCGCACCGCCCCCTTTTGGGGCGAGTGTCCCGCTGGCACCGATGACCCAGCAGCAACGCCAGCAGATGGCGACGCGGAACCTGAACTACACGATCACGCCGATCCAGCTCAACCGCCTTCGACATGATCTGAAAATGTGGAGGGAGGGAGTGATCGAGGCTGAAAAAGCATACTGGCCCTATCGGGTAAAGATGCAACGCATGTTTATCGACAACGTACTCAGCGGCCATACGTTCAGCCTTATGGAGCGCCGCAAGGATCTCACGCTGATCCGAAAGTACAAAATATGCGACGAGAAGGGGGTGAAGAGCGACGTCCTTACCCAGGCATTGGAGAATCTTCCGTGGTTCCACCAATTTCAGAGTTACGCGCTCGATGCGCTTTTCTACGGGTATTCTCTGATCTCCCTGGGTGATGTGGTCGATGGTAAATTGGAAGGCGTGTCGCTTATTCCCCGCTGGTTTGTCTCTCCCGATCGCCACGAGGTCGCCCGCACGATCTACTCGCCGGCCGGGACCGATTTCCTTTCCGGCGATGTGGCCGACTGGCATATCTGGATACCCACCCCTTCCGACAATGGCGTCAGCCCTTGCGGGTTCGGACTTCTTTACACAATCGCGCAATATGAAATCATCATTCGTAACACCCTCGGTTTTAACGCCGACTTCGTGGAGCTATTCGCCCAACCCTATCGATTGGGAAAAACCTCAAAGACGGAGGATTTCGAGCGGTCCCAAATGGAATCCGCCCTCCGTAATATGGGTTCTCGTGGTTATGCTGTTATTGATCCTGAAGAAAGTATTGAGTTCGTAGAATCGAAGCTATCCGGTACCGGCTGGGAGAGCTACGCCAACCTGATGGATATCTGTATGAAGACCATCAGCAAGGTGATCCTCGGCCATGCCGACGCGGTGGACAGTACACCAGGCAAGCTCGGCGGCAACCAGGGCGGCTCCGATGGCTTCGGTGAACCGGGCAGTCCAGCCGATGAAGCCCAACGGGACAAGCAGACCAAGGACGGCCGCTTCATGCAGCCGGTTATCAACCATCATCTCCTCACCCGCATTGAGCGCCTCGACCTGGACCTGAAAATTCCGGATGACTATCATTTCGAGTACACGAACGACCAGGAAACCGAGCAGCAGCGGAGCCGGGAGGATGCCAGCAACCTGAACACCGCAAAGATCGCGCAGACGATGAAGATCGCAGGCCTGCAAATGGACGCAAAGTATTTCCAAGAGCGGACAGGCATCCCGACTTCGGTATCGCCGGATCCGGCGCCCGGTGGATTTGCGGCGGAGAACAAACTCACCTCCCGCGTAAAGAACAGGCTCAAGGACCTGTATAAAAATAAAGGCTAATGTTCGAGTTTTCAGATAAACAGATCGAGGCATTGTTAAAGGCCATCTTCGCCGGCGAGGTCGATGAGTACGATCTTCCGGAGAACCT
>DASZOW010000316.1:0-5485 GCA_035550615.1 Puia sp. | reverse complement strand
CAGGATCATGCACCAGGCGGTGCGGACGGGCGGGTATTATCCGTGGCTGAAATTCTTTTTCGAATGTGGTACGGAAGACGAAACGGAAGATCGCAATCACAATGGGATCATCGACTCTATCGACGATACGCAGGAGCTGATCGACGAGCTGGTAGCCAGGGGATATCAAAGGCAGCTGGATATCCGTTACCTGGAGATCGCCGGCGGAAAGCATAATGTGGAGACCTGGGCGCGGGCGATGCCGGAGTTCTTGTTGTGGGGATGGGGCAAATAAAAAGCGGGCCGCCATTCGGCGGCCCGCTGTATTCAATGTATTAAAACGGATTAGAAGGAATAGCGGACACCAAGCTGCATGCCCCACCGGGACAAGTAATCCGAATAAGACCAGGGTTTATGCGTGAGCTTATCCAATCCATACTGTGGAGAGAAATACCAGTAGGGAGTTACGCTTCCGTCGGCATTTTTCTGCAGGTGGTCGACGTCCAGAGGCTGCGCTTCCTGGTTGCCGATCGTATACGAATGGCCCCAATCGTGGTCGAGCAGGTTGGTAATATTCAACACGTCCGCCGTAAGGCTGATGGTATGTGATTTGTACAGGATGAAGTCCTGCTGCAGATGCAGATCGATATGATTCTCGAAAGGAGTGCGGTCGCCGTTGATCTTCGTGTTCTGTCCGACGTGTTTGGACATGTACTTTGTCGAAGCCATATAGGTTTGGAATGCAGCAAATTGCTGAGCGGGCGTTAGACCTCCATGGGTGACGAACTGGGAAGCATCTGTGGGCAGGTACATCAGGTCCGCGCCGCCTGCCGTGGAGAGCGAAACCGTAGGATTGACGCGTGAGCCGTCATCGCCGTTGATATCGCCATAGTATACATAGGAGAACGGAGTGCCGGACTGGCCGGTGTAGACAAGACCCACGGTGGTAGCGAAGTGTTTGGCATAGGTGAATTTTTTCGTCACCCAGGCCAGGACTTTCGAACCCATATCGTAGTTGCTGCGGCCCTCATCCAGGTTGTTCAGGCCATTTATATTATATGCATAACGGTAGTTGGAAAGGGCCACGGAAGAAGTACCGTTGTTGAGCGCATAGGAATGTCCCAGGCTGTAGGAGACGCTTCCCGACCAGCCATGGCTCATGTATTTGGTAAGTTTTGCCGTGAAGTTATAACCATAACCCTTATGCGTATTCGTGAGGTTGACGACCTGTGCATAGGAGGCGTTGTTGACAGCGCCATAAAAAGGCCGGGTCGTGTTGCCAAGCGTTTCGGTGGTCGTGGATGAAGCAAGGTTGAGATTGCTATAGTTAATGTCCTCGATGGTTTTTGTATACATCGCTTCGAAGGTACCGATGATGCCGAAGGGCAGGCGTTGATCGATGGCGATGTTGGTCCGGAAGATCTGCGGGTATTTGAAATGATGATCGGTGGTGTTGATCACTATCGGCAGCAGACCCGTAGTAGGCTGATAAGGCGTCACGGGGTTGAAATGTACGCCGGCGGCGGTTACCTGGGCCTGGTTGGTCAGGCTGGAACTGAGGACGCCTACGCCCGTATTGCTGTATTGGTTGGATATCCACACAAACGGCGTGCGGCCGGTGAAGACACCGGCGCCGCCACGGATCTGGGTCTGATGGTCGTGATGAACGTCCCAGTTAAAGCCGATGCGCGGGGCGATCATGATCTGCGCCGACGGAACCTGGTTGGTCGCTACGCCGTTGTCGGTGGCGATGTTGGAGGAATTGAAGGCGGTGTTGGCGGCGGGATGACCGAAGAAGACCGGCATGTCTGCCCGGATGCCATACAACAGCTTGAAATTATCCGTGATCTCGAAATTATCCTGTGCATAGAGGCTGAACTCTCCGGCATGCACATTGGCCACCGGTTTGGGATTCTTAGGATCGGTGGAGTAAGCAGTGGCATATTTGTTGGCATAAGATGTCAGGCTGCCGCCTGCGTCGCCATAGAAGGCGGCAAGAGAGCCGTAGGTGTAGGAGCCGACCAGGCCTTGCAGGAAGACGTTCTGTGAGTTATACAGCTGATCTTCGGTGCCGATGGTTACGGTATGTTTACCTGCATACAGGTTGAAGTTGTCGGTAAGGACCCAGTTATTCTGATTCAGGCTGTTGGCCTGGGAACTATATTCCGAACCAAAGTTGTAGGTGGCGCCATTGTCGCTGATGGTGACCGCCGGGAACAGCGAGCCGGGGGTAGTGCGCTTGTCGCGTGTGGCCGTATAGGTCACGCGCAGGATATTGGAGCTCCGCGAAGAGAAGTTGGAAGAAAGCTCGGCTACCACCGAGTTGTTCTTGGAGAAGAAGGTATAACCGCCGTTCTCGAAATACATGGAGGTATTCCCGTCGCTGATGATAAAGTTGTTGCCGTTTACATAGCTATCGCGGATGGTGAGCTTATTCTTGTCGTTTATGTTCCAGTCTATGCGGGCGAAGATCATATCAGAGGTCTTCTGTTTATTGAAGCCCGAATAGGGTCCGGGGTCGTAGGCCCAGCCGGGATGTTGACTTTTATCCTTGAGAAAATTGGAAATGCTGTCGAGGGCGCTGGTCCGGAGTGCTGAGTTGACGGTACCGGGGACGTTGGTCAGCGGCTGGGAGCGGCGCTCGCCTTCGTAGTTGACGAAATAGAACAGCTTATCCTTGATGATGGCTCCGCCGAGACGGGCGCCAAAAGTCCAATCATGAAACGAACCATATTTTGTCTTGGTAGAATCAGGACTAACGCCTACCAGCGCCCTGCCCTGGCCAAAGCCATAGACCGAGCCGTGAAGGGTGTTGGTTCCCGAGCGGGTTACGGCGTTGATGCCTCCGCCGGTGAAACCGCCAAGGTTGACGTCATAAGGAGAAAGCAGGACCTGAACCTCCTGGATGGCGTCGAAGGGGATAGGATTCAGGGATGCCTGTCCGCCGTTGGTGCCGCTGGAAGCAAGTCCGAAGATGTCTTCGGATTCTGCGCCATCGATAGTAAAGGAATTATATTTGTTCGAGATGCCGGCGAAAGAGACGCCAAGGGTGCTGCCATCGGCGCCGCTTTTCTTGGCAACCGCCTGGGGTGTCAGGCGGGTAAAGTCGTCGATATTCCGGGTTATGGTAGGCAAGCTGCTTAGCTGGGCCAGGCTGACATTGGTAGATGTACCCATGACTTCCGGGCTGATAATCGCGCCATGGTTACGGGCCGTTACCGTGGCGGCCGCCATGGACCCTTTTTCTTCGAGGGATCCATCGACCTCGAGCGGGATGCCCAGTTCCAGGGACAGGTCGTTAAAAGTCTGGGTTTGAAGGCCGACAAAGGAGATCTCCACTTTATAGGGACCGCCCGGACGCATGTTTTGGATAGTATACCTGCCGCTGGAAAGACTGATGGCGCTGTATACGGTTCCGGTAGGCAGATGGGTTGCCCTGATGGTCGCCCCTGCCAGGGGTTCGTTTTTGGAGGTTTTGACTACACCGGTTAAACTTGAGGTGGTGATCTGCGCCATGGTAAGTAGAACAGGAATCAGGAAGAATGCTGATAAGAGCAGTCGTTTTATCATGTTTAAGTTTTTTGCGCGTGCAAAGAAAGCTAGATGCAGCTTATGATAGGCATTATGAAATTGTTAACACTAATGGCAGGCGAAATACGGGGGGATTTTCCAGGATAATTGGATTTGGGGAACCGAAATGTTAAAGAAAGCCGAAAGTAGAAAAAGGCTGCTCGGTCACAATAAAATAACTCATTTATATTTTGACAATTTATAAACAGAATTGGCTGCAAAAAGCCGCATTTGACTGCCGGGGGTATGCGGTTTGGCCGGATTGGCTGATAGGCATCCTTTCTTAACTTTCGCCCGTTTTTATTGTTAATTTTGTACCCGGCGGACCTCGTCCGCCGGATCACATAAACCTCTTATTTAATGTTATCAAGTATCGAAAGCGCTATCGAGGATATAAAGCAAGGAAAAATGGTTATCGTCGTCGATGACGAAGACCGTGAGAATGAAGGGGATTTCATAGCCGCGGCGCGAAATGTCACTCCGGAGACCATCAATTTCATGAGCAAAGTAGGACGGGGCCTGATCTGTGCGCCGCTGGTGGAAGAGCGTTGCGACGAGCTCGGCCTTGAACTGATGGTCAACAATAATACGGCCATCCATGAGACGCCGTTTACCGTGAGCGTGGACCTGCTTGGCCATGGATGCACTACGGGCATCTCCGCCCGGGACCGGGCGGCTACCGTGAAGGCCCTGATCGATCCGGCTACCAGGCCCGGGGATCTCGGTCGTCCGGGACATATCTTTCCGCTGCGGGCCAAACGGGGCGGGGTCCTGCGTCGCGCAGGCCATACCGAGGCAACGATCGATCTCGCGCGGCTCGCCGGTCTCGAACCCGCGGGCGTTTTAGTGGAGATCATGAACGAGGACGGGACGATGGCCCGCCTGCCACAACTGCTGGAGATCGCCAAACAACACGATCTCAAGGTAATTTCTATCAAAGATCTCATCGAATACCGCTTGAAGACCGATTCCCTTATCGAGGAGATCGTCCGGGTGGATATGCCGACGAAATACGGGCATTTCAAGCTTATTGCCTTCAAGGAAAAGAATACCAATAACGAGCACCTGGCCCTGGTCAAAGGGAGCTGGGCGCCGGGTGAGCCCGTGCTGGTCCGGGTCCACTCCTCCTGTTTTACGGGGGATATCCTCGGATCGTTCCGCTGTGATTGCGGCGAGCAGCTGCACGAAGCCATGCGGCTGGTGGAAGAACGAGGCCAGGGAGTCATCTTGTACATGAACCAGGAGGGCCGGGGCATCGGGCTGCTGAATAAGCTAAGGGCCTATAAATTACAGGAAGAAGGAATGGATACCGTGGAGGCCAATCTGCATCTCGGTTTTCCGATGGACAAAAGAGACTATGGCGTAGGCGCCCAGATCCTGCGTTATCTGGGAATCAGCAAGTTGCGACTGATCAGCAACAACCCGCAGAAACGGGCCGGTTTGCTGGGATACGGATTGGAGATCGTGGAAACGGTGCCTATCGAGATCCATCCCAATCCGCATAATGAGCGGTATCTGCAGACTAAGCGGGATAAATTGGGACATCAGATCCTGAAATAATAAATGAGAAACCCGGTTCTTAAGGCCGGGTTTTTTTATGGGGTGTCGGTTTTTGTGACATTCTGCGCCGGCGGAGGCGGGGCGGCCGGCGGGGGAACCGGGGTTTTCTTCTTTTTCTTTTTGAACAGCTCGGCAAAATTATCGAAGTCCCGGCGATAGGAGATGCTGGTCCCGGAGCTGTTCTGGGTATGGTTGGCCGTATTCAGATAATTATAAGAGTCACGATAGAAACAGGTCAGGGCCACGCGGCCGGCGGCGGTGACCTGGTATTCCGCCGTGATATCGGGTAGGAACTGGAAGGAGGCGGCCTGTATCTGTTGGGGCGACATACCGAAATCGAGGGCGCTGCCCACGGTCATGGTAAGCTTTTCGTTCA
>DASZOW010000315.1:0-2861 GCA_035550615.1 Puia sp. | reverse complement strand
CGTAAATGCCCTTGCCCCGATAGTACTGTCTGTTGAACGCATCTTTTATCCGGCCGGCAAGATCCGCGTATGTCTTCCGGTCTTCACCAAACCCGCATACCCCGGCCATCTTCGAGAGGATCACCGCATCGACATAATAGTAGGCGGTCGACGTGATGGCCGGAGGCGTATGGGTCTTCGCCGGCGCCCAATCTCCCAGCCCCCAGGAAACGATCTGATCCTTCGCCCGCGTACCGAGATAGTCCACATATCGCTTGATATGCGGATACATCAGCTGCACAATCCGCCGGTCGCCCGCATATTCGTACAGGTACCAGGGGATCAGCACCATCGCGTTGTCCCACGCAGGACCATTCCCCCAAAAATAGCCCCAGCCGGAAGAAGGCACGATCGCCGACAACTCTCCCGTCGGCCGCTGCTCGTCGGCAATATCCCCCAACCACTTGCTGTATCCGTTCTCGGCCTTGAAATTATACAACCCCATCTCCGCCGCCAGATGCGCATCCCCCGTCCACCCATTCTTCTCGCGCTGCGGACAATCTGTCGGATAACCCATGAAATTGCTTTGGTAAGAGGAAACGGCGTTTCGTTGGATCTTATTGAAAAGCTCATTGCTGCACTGGAAATTTCCCGCGGCCTCGAATGCGGTATGGATCGTCATCCCGGTGATCGCCGTCCGGTCCGGCCTTGCAGGCAATCCGCTGACCTCCACATATTGAAATCCATAGTAGGAAAAAGCGGGATGCCAGACCTCGACGCCCCCGCCCTTGCAAATATATTTATCGGTCTGCACCACTCCGCCTTCCACGTGCTGAGCTATATCCCGCTGGTCCACTGTTCCGTCCGCGAATAGTCTTTCGCCGTATTTCAGGGTTATTTCGGTCCCCGCCGGCGCCTGTATCCGCAGCTCCGCAAACCCGGCGATATTCCTGCCCATGTCGAAAACATAGACGCCCGGCTTTGGTTCGGCTATGGATCGGGAGATGAGGGTATCGGTTATCCTGATCGGCTGGATCATCTGCGCCTTTAGCTGCCCCCCCGGACCGGCGACCACTACCGGCCGGAACCATTGGGCATCATCGAACCCCGCGCTATCCCATCCCTGCGTTTCTTTTCTGGCATCATAGCTTTCTCCCTGCCGGATGCTGTTGAAGACAGTAGGCCCCGGACCTACCTTCCACGATTCATCGGAACAGACGACCTCGCCCGTCCCATCCCGGAAGACGATCTCCAATTGGGCGATGACCGCCGGCGCATTTCTCCACGGCGCATGATCGAATCCCCATACGGCCTTCGTGATCATGTTATACCACCCGTTCCCCAACACGACTCCCAAAACATTCTCCCCGGGATGCAATACGGATGTTACATCGTAGGTGGAATAAAGAACGGTCTTGTCATACCGCGTAAAGGCGGGATCCAGCACATGGTCTCCCACCTTCCGGCCGTTGATATAGGGTATATTGTACCCCACACCCGAAATATAAAGTCTTGCCTGCGCTATCTGCTTTGAAAAGGTAAATGTCTTTCTAAATTCGGGAGCAGGGTCGGGGGCTTCTTCTTCTCCGGCCTTTATAGCCGCCTTTCGCGCCGCGACAAACTGCTGCCAGTCATATACTTTCGGCGCGCTAAGCCACTTGCCCTTCCAATCTTCCTTCGTCAACAAACCCATCTCCCAATAAGCGGGTTCGGCCATCGTAGCGGAGTCGCCTCCTTGATCCCATACCCGGACCCGCCAGAAATATCTTCTGGCGGACACCAGCGGGCCGCCGCCGAATACCACCCCCGCCGAACTATCGGAAGCGATCTTCCCGGAATTCCAGACATCGGCCGCTTTTTCATTCGTCTTTTCAGGCGAAGAAGCAACAAAGATCTGGTACGCTGTCTGGCGGATATCCCTTTCGTTCCCGCCGATGATCCAGGAAAGCCGCGGCTCCCGCGTATCGATGCCCACAGGATTGGTGAGATATTCTACCGAACCATCGCCCACGGTTATCTGCGCCGCGGCAAACAGCCCGGTCACTAAAAAAAGCCACAAGGATATGATCGCTTTCATTATATTATTTTTTCGCTGGCGTCACCTTCAACAATCTCGTCACGCCGGTCGGCGTGCCCTCCACCGCCATGATAGTAAACTTTGTCAGATCGCCGTCCTTTGTAAATGCCACCGGCCTCCCCCACTCGACATCGGTGATCGAGCCAACCGAAAACGGCAGATCCGCCAGGGTTACGTCGGTAACGGCATTGGGGGACTCATGATTGATGACGAATACAAAAGCTTCCTTGTCATTACCTCGAACGCTTACTTCCATATCGGGATTGGAGGAATACGCATGGGAACGCACCTTGGTATCGGCAAAGATATCATGCATCAAGTGATACAGCTGCGCCCGCGACCCGGAATCGCCGGCCGTAAAGCTCTGGAAATAGGTATCCTGCAGACAAAATCCCAAAAGATAAGCCTTCCCCTTGCCGAAATTTTTCTGCACCAACATCGGCTCGCCAGAATCCATGCTGAAAACGCTATGGCCATCCGAGACCTTGCAATGACGCGGGGTTACGACCGTAAGATCATAGCGGTTGCCAAACGCAACACCATCCGCCTTGGCAAACTTCTTGACCGGCGCCGGCGGCGCCGTCTTCAGCCCATGCGCCCACTGCGGCGGCAACATGGAAAAGGGATTCCACTGCCCCTTCTGCAAGACTCTATCGGTGGACGCGCTGCTGACGCCGAACAGCTCCTTCATGGTCGAAAGCGGCCGTCCATACGCATCCATCTGGGGAACGCAATCGGCGACGACGATGCCGCCCCTCCGCACAAACCGGGCAATACATTCGGCCACGGAAGCGGGCAGCATCCT
>DASZOW010000314.1:0-5602 GCA_035550615.1 Puia sp. | reverse complement strand
ATATCCGGGAGACATTGGAGTTCACGAGCAATGAACAGCTGATCGCTTATTGCAAGGACATGGGAATTGTTTGATGGTTACGGTTTCCCGTACGCTTTGGCGGTTTTGGATCTGTATATTTGGTCGACTACTATGGTAACCCCTAAACCTATTTTTGATGAAAGTTCTTTTGGTGCTGCTGGTGACTTTTTGTAGTGTACGATGTACTCCGACGGTCGTGTATGTCTGTGACAGTCCTAATGCTATGCGGTATCATCTTAATGAGCATTGCCGGGGGCTGAGCAATTGCGGGCATCGGATCATTAAAATGACGATGGAGGAGGCGGTGCGGAGTCATAAGACACTTTGTAAGTGGGAGAAGTGAACAATTTGATCTCAATTTTATGAATATGCAAGGGTTAGAGACATTAGGGCTGATCATTATCGGCCTGGTTATCGGCTGGGTGCTCTGTTGGCTATGGAGCAAAGCCCGTCATAGCGAATATGTTCGTAAAAGGCAGGAGGGCGCTGCAGCGGAACTGTCCGTCGTTCAGCAGGAATTGGTCCGGGTGCGTACGGCCGGTTCGGAACAGGTTTCCAATCTCCGGGCCGATAACCAGCGATTGGTCACAGAAAAGACCGGCATAGGTAATGACTTAGTGAGGAAGACCGCGGAAATGGTTGAGCTGCAAAAGAAGCTCGCGGCAGCCGAGGCCAACGAACACGCCGCGTCAGAGTCGCTGGCGGGTAAAAATGACGAACTGAAGGTCGCAAAGGCGGAGTTGGCGGAATCGAGGCAGATTACGATACGTATAAGTCAGGAATTGGCGCAGGCGGAGGCGGAGAATAGGGCGCTTGACGGCCGGATGAAGTTGCAACTGCAGGAGATCGAGCGTCTGCAGCAAAAGTCCGCTACAGAATTTGAGAATATAGCGAATAGGATATTGGAAGCTAAATCTACCCGTTTTACGGAACTGAACAAAACGAATCTCGAGGCTATCCTGGATCCTTTGGGTAAATCAATTTCTGAATTTAAAGAACAGGTGGAGAAGGTTTATCATGCGGAATCAAAGGAGCGGTTTTCACTCGGCGAAAAGGTCAAAGACCTGGCGGAGCTGAATCAGCAATTGAGTCAGGAGGCCAAGAACCTTACACGGGCGTTGAAGGGGGAGGCTAAAACACAGGGCCGCTGGGGAGAGGTCATTTTAGAGACGATCCTGGAGAAGTCCGGTTTGAGGAAAGGAGAGGAGTATTTTATGGAACACCAGCTATATGCGGCGGATGGACAGCCACTACGAAGTGAGTTAAAAGGTAGTAAGATGCGGCCGGACGCCGTCGTTAAATATCCGGATGACCGGCATGTGATCATTGATTCAAAGGTCTCCATAAATGCGTTCGTTCGGGCCACGGAAACGGAGGATCAGGCGGAACAACAGGTGCAGCTGCTTACGCATGTGCAAGCGGTACGAAGCCACGTTCTCGATCTCCAGAACAAAGCCTACGATGACTACGACAAGACGCTGGACTTTGTCATGCTATTTATTCCGAGCGAGGCGGCCTACGTGGCAGCCATTCAAATGGATCCGGAATTGTGGTATTATGCCTTCGACCGGCGAATCTTGCTCATTAACCCCACAAACCTTATCGTGACCTTGAAGCTGATCGTCGACTTGTGGAAGCGGGAATATCAGAACCGAAATGCCCAGGCCATTGCAGAAAGAGGAGGAAAGCTCTACGACAAGTTTGTCGGCTTTGTGAACAATCTCCAGGGAGTGGGGAAAGCGCTTGATGCGGCTAAAGGAACTTATGACGAGGCCTTTAAGCAGCTTAGCACGGGCAGGGACAACCTCGTGGTACAGGCGACAAAGCTGAAGAATTTGGGGGTAAAGACCGGCGGATCAT
Organism: Puia sp.; assembly: GCA_035550615.1. Taxonomy (GTDB): domain Bacteria; phylum Bacteroidota; class Bacteroidia; order Chitinophagales; family Chitinophagaceae; genus Puia. The sequence continues at coordinate 3,721 of DASZOW010000314.1, read as the reverse complement.
TGCAGTCCGAGTTGGTGGTAGCAGCATTGGCCGAGGAGGAAAATGGCAACGGCAAGCAAGAATAACTTCAATTTGCATATGAGAAAATTAGTTCCCCTGGCTTTCCTGGCGATGTCTTGTCACGGGAAAAAGCAGCCTGTACAATTTAGTTCCTTTCACGGAAATGTTTTTTGGAAATACAATGATTATGTCGGCAATAAGCCGGATGCCGGTGCTGATGTCTTATTATACGGTATCCCTGATAGTACCATCTGCTATTCCACTAAAGCAGATGTTCGTGGCGATTTCACTTACGACAGTATACCGTCGGGTACTTATCTTTTGATTGTCACTTCAAGTAATACTACAAGTAGTACGCTCGAAAGTATCGGGGATATGTATGGGAACAGTCCCTTCTTGAGTGCTGTGGCAAGGTATAATTTATTGCCGGATGTAAAATCTATGTATGATAAGCGAAATGCATTTGAACGGGAAGGATTGCTTGTCGACGGCTTCGACTATAGTGCCATTCGAAAAAGACAGACGATTAAAGACTCGGCAGATTTTGCGGTTTTGAAATATCTTGGTTCATTGCCGGATACAGTTCAGATAAGGACGGGCCTGAAATTCGAAGGTGCTTATCCTCACAAGCGGCACATCGAGCTGATCACGTTAGAGCCGCGAAGACTTAAAACGACAGTTGTCGATTTTGGATTGACGTACAAATAGATTCCGATTGCTTAATTGATGGCGGGAAAAATCGCTTGACCGAGAATGGGAGAAAGTTACTTCTTGAGGAAGAGGAGAATGAAGCCGAAAGTTGCCGCGATCTCACCGATCCAGAAGATAAACATCCATTTGATGAGGTCGGCTTTTGTCTCGCCGATCTCTTTTCTTAATTGGCCAGTATTGCTGTTAAGATCATCCTTGGTCGCGAATGTAGTGTCTATGTATTCCTTTAGTGACTGAGCGTCTTTATGCACAAACTCGAGGGTCTGCTCATGTTTACCTGTATGGGATTCTCTTATCGTTTCACTGATGATCTGCACGGCTTCCTGGGCCTTGTTTTCTGGCAGATTCAAATCCTTTCGGAAGAGATCATAGAGTTTTATGCTGAGACCGGGCGAGCAGAAAATGACTGTTTGAAGATTCGGTTGAGCTCTCATCCCCGGGGTTGCCCGTTAGCACTCTGAGGTTCAGTAGGCGGATCATAGTGTGTTGCGTCCCAACTGGTGGTTTGAATGAATTGGATCGCGCCGGGGAAATCGAAGTGGCGGTTCTTCAATACTGCTACCTGGAAGGGGAGGGGGAGGTGTTCGGCCCATTTGGAGAAGGATAGGAGTATGGGGGAGTCGGCGAGTTGGTCGTGGATCATTTGGTCGGGATCGAAGGTGGTTGGGGCGGCGGAGTTTGCCGTGGGGGCCTGGGCCGGCTTGGCGGCGGATAGGGCGGCTTTGATCTTTGACCATGAGGCGAGGAAGTCTTCTTTTGGGTGGCTGATGTAAAATGCTGATTCTTGTTCTATGTGAACATGGGAGACGTTGAAGTGTTTGAGGATGAGGCTGAGTGTCCGATTAATCGCGGTGCCGGAAAACGTGTAGGCCTGGCAATTCAAGGGTTTGGTATGTAGGGGGCGGGTGGCGGCGGGATCAATGGAACCGGCATGATCGGCGTGGTTGAAGGGATCGACTGGTTGGACGGCATCAGCGGGTTCAGCGGGGCGGAAGGCGGTGAATTTTTGGCGGAGATTGTGGAGGGCGAGGGCGGCGGGTTCGTTGAGTAATGGGGAGGGCTTGTCCGTCACCAGAAGCTCCAGCATTTTTTCGCGGATATGGGGATGGACACTTCCGGCGGAACCGAAGAAGCTGGGTTGCTTGCCATCGGAGGCGGGGCGGACTTCTATCCGTTTGCTTTTTTCATCAATCGAGACGATGGACCAGATGCGTGCCGCAAGGAGGATGTTCTCCCCGACGATGATTTGGGGACCATACGGCAGCTCGCCTATGGGGGCGCTGCCATTAAAGACCTTGAATTGCTCGTCAGTCGTGAAGACACTGTAGAAGTCCCGGCTGTTGACGATGGGTTCGCCGTCTACGCCGATGATGAGTTCGTCGCGTAGCTGTTCGAGGATACCCTTTTCGAGTAAATGTTCAATGAGCTCCTGTATGTCGGCCTCGGCAATGTTTTTAAATGCGGTGTTTTTTTGCAGGGTTTGCAGGAGTTGTGGTCGTTGTGCGCCGGACGTTTGCTTTATCATCGACAACAGTTGATGAAAGAGGATATCGTAGGCCTGGACGTCGATGGCACGAGGTTCGATAAAACCTTCGGTATAGAGATGCCAACAGGCGAGTGCTTGCAACAAGCTCCATTCATTCGTGGCGTAGAAGACCAGGCGGCTTTTGGCATCATCCCGCCGGCCGCTTCTGCCCACCCTTTGAACTAACGAGGAGATGCTGAAGGTCGCGTCCACCTGCACTACGGTGTCGACTGCGCCGATATCGATACCCAACTCGAGCGTCGAAGTGCACGCGATGGCGAAGTTGTGACCGATGTTCTGCTTGGCAAAATCTTCAATAAACTCCCGAACCTCCTTATCGACGCTGGAATGGTGCGAGAAATAGTGCTCATGACCGCCTACGCGTCCCGCGATCTTCTTTAGCTTGACGGCGATCTCCTCTGTGCGGCCGCGGGTATTGGGGAAGATGAGGGCTTTTTTATCGTGTACTTCCTGGTAGATGTCCTTGAGAAGGGAGAGGGGGAGCTCGGAGCCCGCCCCGTCGTAATAGCGAAATTCGGCATCGGGCCGGCGGGCGGTGGAATCCCTCAGGATCGCGGTGTTGGTTGGGTTGCCGGTGAATTCCTTGGCAGGTTGGTAATCCCCCAGGGTCGCAGATAAGGCCACGATAGGCGCGGGTTTGGTTTGGAAGGCCTGTAACCGGGATAGCAGAGACATGAGCTGCAAGCCACGGTCGGTGCCGAGGAAGGAGTGGATCTCGTCGATAATGACATACCGCAGATTGCTGAATAGCTTTCGCGCGGCGAAGGCCGTGTTGATCAGCATTGCTTCGATGGATTCCGGCGTAATGAGGACGATGCCGGAAGGCTGGGCGATGAGATGTTCCTTATCCGTTCGGTTGGCCTCGCCGTGCCAGCGGGTAACGGGGATGTCGAGGTACTTGCAGAGATCATCGATGCGGACAAACTGATCGTTGATAAGGGCGATCAGCGGGGAGATGTAGAGCACAGCTACGCCGGGTTGGTGGATATCGATCTTGGAAAGGATCGGTAGAAACGCCGCTTCCGTCTTACCCGAGGCGGTGGGCGAGACGAGGATATAATTCCTATCGTCGCCCATGATCTTTTGAATCGCGTGGGTCTGAATGGGTCGGAGGTCCCGCCATCGTTTGTCATAGATATAGCGGCGTATCGGTTCTGATAACAGCTCAAAAGCGCTCATAGTTCTTCGATGGTGTCGAGGGATACGGTGTCCGGCCGCTCGTCTTTGATCTCGAGCTCGCCAAAGAGTTTTTTCTTGTTTAGGTGCGGATGCTGGAGGAGCATATTCAGGATGTTGAGAAAACCGCGGTTGACCTCGCGGGGCGTCAGGAAGACCGAGGCGCCGGGTTTGTTGAACATCTCCTCCATGAAGGCGTGGATATCTGTATCGGAGACGTTGATTTGGGTTTGGTGGCGGAAGTCAAAGATCTCCTTGAGTTTTCGAAGCAGCACAAAGATCTCGTTG
>DASZOW010000313.1:0-8260 GCA_035550615.1 Puia sp. | reverse complement strand
ATGCCCTCGTGCTCGGCGACTATGAGGCGGTTATGCCGCTGACCTGGCGCCAAAAATATGGCATCCGCTATTTGTACCAGCCGCCCTTTACGCAGCAGACCGGCATCTTTGCCCCTTTCCCGTTGTCCACCGGCCTCATCGACGCCTTCCTGCAAAACGCCCGGCAACACTTCCGCTTTGCCGAGATCTTCCTCAACTACGGCAACGCCCAATCCGCCCTCGCTCCCCATGCCAACTACATCCTCCGCCTCGACGCCCCATACACCCAAATCGCCGCACAATACAGAAAGGACCTGCAACGCAACCTAAAACTTGCCGCCCGCTCGCCGTTGCATTATTCCACCGACCTCGACCTCGCAACCGCCCTCGAAGGCTATCGCCGCGAATATGCTGCCCGCACACCCCACCTCCGCCCCGCAGACTACGACAACTTCGAACGTCTCTGCCTCCATCTGCAAACTCGCGGACAGATCATCCTGCGAGCCGTCAAAGGCCCAACCTCCGAACCCGACGAAGGCCGCGTAATCCCCTCGACCACCGGCCCCGGCGAAGCCCGCGCCATCGGCCCTCGCGAAGCCCACACCACTGTCCCCGGCAAGTTCCTCGCCACCGCCCTCCTGCTCCGCGACGAGCACCGGCTATACCTTATCGAGTCCACAACCCCACCGGCCGGCAGAAAAACAGAAGCCAACCACTTCTTATTGGACCAGCTCATCCGGGAATTCGCCGGAAACGATCTGACACTCGATTTTGAAGGCTCCGACCTGCCTGGGATCGCTCATTTCTACAAAAATTTCGGCGCTATCGATCAACCATATTACTTTTACCGCCATAACCGGCTACCCTGGTTCGTTAACCTATTTAAATCTTTGACCAATACTTGGAAAAAAACATTGACTTGAATGCCTTTCCCTATGTGATCGTAGGCAGCGGCCTCTTCGGATCCGTTCTCGCGGAAAGGATCGCCAATGAGCTCGATCGACGCGTTCTGGTCATCGAAAAACGGGGACATATCGGCGGCAACTGCTTCTCGGAAGAAGACGCCGACACCGGCATCGAATATCATCGCTATGGCACCCACATCTTCCATACCTCGGATGAAAAAGTATGGAACTATGTCAATCGGTTCATTACTTTCAATACTTACCGGCATCAGGTCCTCTCCTGCTACAAAGACAGGATGTATCAGTTCCCGATCAACCTCGAGACCATCAATACCTTTTATAACGTTAACCTCCGCCCTTATGAGATAGACGGCTTTATGGCCAAAGTCCGCAACCAGACCATCCTCCAGCCGGCAAATTTCGAAGAGCAGGCCATCGCCCTCCTGGGACCGGACCTTTATGAAGCGTTTTTCAAACATTATACATTCAAACAATGGCAGCTCGATCCGCGCGTCCTCCCTGCTTCCGTCTTCAATCGGCTTCCATTCAGAAAGAACTATAACGAGAACTATTTCTTCGACCAGTGGCAGGGCATCCCACAGGAGGGCTATACTCAGCTGTTCAACCGGCTGCTCAACCATAAGAATATCACCGTCCTGCTTGATACCGACTATTTCGGGATCCGCGACCGGCTCAGCAAAGATCGCACCCTCATCTACAGCGGCCCGATTGACCGTTTTTTCGACTACCGCCTCGGCCGCCTCACCTGGCGTACCCTCCGCTTCGAAAAAGAGGTTCTACCCGTGGAAGACTTTCAGGGCAATGCGGTGATCAATTTCCCGGAACCGCATATCCCCTATACACGCATCCATGAACCCCGGCATCTCCATCCCGAACGTCAATATACCACCGGCAAAACTGTGATCTTCCGGGAATATTCTCTCGCCGATAACGGCGACGCCCCCTTCTACCCCATTGCCTCGGCCGGCAATAACCGGCTCCTGGCGCAGTACAAGGAGCTCGCAGCCAAGGTTCCCCGGACGTTTATCAGCGGGCGACTCGGTGACTACAAGTATTACGACATGGACCAGACCATCCAGCGGGCTCTGGATATCTTTGAAACATCCATCCTACCCGCCCATGAATCTGAGCGCCATGGATAAAGATCTGATCATAGTCGTCCCTGTTTATAACGAAGAGGCCAGCCTCCAACCGCTCATCGAGGATTGGAGAAACCTGTTGACTAGTATCGAAGTAAGCTACCAATTCCTGTTTATAGACGATGGTTCCACAGATCAAAGTCTGGCGATCCTGAAAACCTCGCAACAGACCTCGCCGGATATCTTTGTTCTCAGTCAACTCAACGCCGGCCACGGACCAGCCATTCTATCCGGCTACAGGGAGGCCTGTAAGGCGCAGTGGGTGTTGCAGATCGACTCCGATCATCAGTTAGCCACCGACGCATTTCCTGAACTCTGGCGCAGCCGGGAAGACTACGATCTGCTCCTGGGTCAACGACTAAAAAAACACGCGGCCGCCGGACGCCGGCTCATCAGCAGCGCCACCTGGCTTTTGCTCCAAAGCTTATTCGGCCCCGCCCCCAAAGACATCAATTGCCCCTATCGCCTGTTCCGCGGCCCCGCACTCACCAGCGCCCTCGCCCATATTCCCGCAGATAGCTTCGCCCCAAATGTCCTTCTCACCGCCTGGTTCGTCCATCGCCGGATGCGCATTCTGACGATACCCGTCTTCCCAAACGATAACATCCCGACGAGGAAAAGCAAGTTCAACCTCTATTTTCTGCGGGGAAGCCTGCGGGCCTTATCGCAAACTATTTTATTCAAATTCCGGCTATGAATTCGCTCACGATACCACCCGAGACCCGGCCTGCGAACCCTATAAAACGTGGTCCGGCCCTGACGCTCCTCGCAAGCCTGCTCCTTAGCCTGCTCTACTCTCCGCCGGTAGCCCATCTGTTTCCGGACGAAGCCGTCTTCCGCTATGCCGGCATGCTCATCGCCAGGGGCGGTGTTCCCTATCGCGATCTCTTCGATCATAAGCCGCCGTTGATCTATTTCATGGACTGCGGCGCCCATGTACTGGGGTCCTGGGGATATTGGATCACCGACACCCTCCTCGTCACAGGCGCTACTCTCTTCTTCTATAAACGCTGCCGCGAGAAACAACTGCCCTACCCCTGGATCCTGCCGCTGCTCTTTAACCTGCTCATACGCGACTATATGCTCGGCATGGGTGTCGGCACGACCCGCGCCTGCACTACGATATTTCTACTGATCGCCTTCTGTCTGCTGTCGGGACGAACGCAGAAGCCCTCAACCCGCAGCTACACCTTTTTCTGGCTCGGCCTCCTGGCATCCGCCACCCTCCTGATGCAGCAGGACCAGCTGCTTACCCTCCTACCCTTCCTCGCCTACGCCTTTATCGACCAATGCCCCACCCTGCGCATCTTCCTCATTAGACTGGCGCAGGCCGCCGCCGGCTTCATGGTCATCGCCGGTCCCATCCTCCTTTATTTCGGCATCCACCATGCGCTGGGCGCCTTCTGGCAGGACGCTTTCATGTTTAACTTAACCTGGTATGCCGACCGGCGTTCCCTGGGCGAACAATTCAGGGCGATCCACGCGGCGCTTAACCTCACCGAGCTCGGCATGCTGCTGCTGATCTGCTCGACCCTGGCCGTCACCGCCCTCCTTGTGCACGCCAGGCAGAAACTGTTGATCCTCGCCTCCCTTGCAGCAGCCGCCCTTTCCTTTACGCCCGAATTGATATCAGGCCGCGTCGTCGATTATATGGGCGGCTTTGTCTATTATTACACGCCTCTGGCCGCCGTCCTGCCCATCCTCGCCTTCACCGCCTGGACGGCTACCGATCATCCTTTCCTCCGCAGCAGGATCAGCCACGCCGTCTTCGGCTTCCTGATCTGCGCCCCTATGGTGTATAACGCTGTCCGCCTTGCCGCCCACCTCAGTCTCCATAACGAGCGGAACATTACTGCCACCGCAGAATACCGGTTCATCGACCGTCAACGGCCCACGGACTACCAATTGTACATCTTCGGGAATAACCATTGGACCTATGTTTACAACAGACTTGGAATACTGGCGCCATCACCCTGGATCTATCACCACTTCTGGCAATGGTATCCCGGATGGGACGCAGGCCACCATATCCTTGCATCCATCGGCCACGACCTGCTCGCACACCACACCCGGTATGTCGTCGATTTCTCAGGAGAAATGACCTTTACCGACCACGGCGCCTACGCCTGCTGGAAATCGTTTCTGCAAAAATATTATCAATTGGTTCCCCTGCCCGGCAGTCACGACTCCACCGTCTGGCAGCTCAGACAGGACTCAACGAACATCCATGAAAAATAGCCGCCTTCTTATCCTCCTCGCCAGCCTGCTGCTCAGCCTGCTCTATTGCCCACCGGTAGATATCCTGGTTGACGACAAAGTCATCTTTCGTTATGCTGGCCTCCTGATGGCCAAAGGCGGTGTCCCGTACATCGATCTCTTTGACCATAAGCCGCCTCTCATCTATTTTCTATACTATGCCGGGCCGTGGGGCCTATGGGTCATCGACAGCATCCTCGTTGCCTTCGCAACGCTCCTTTTCTATGAACGGTGCCACGAAAAGCAGCTTCGCTATCCATATATCCTGCCACTGTTCTTTAACCTGCTAATCCGTAATTACCCAGTCTGTGAAGGAATAGGCATGACCCGCGCCTACACTGCCATATTTCTGTTAATCGCCTTTTGCATCCTGTTGAAAAGGCCCCGCCATACCTTCTTTTGGCTCGGCCTGCTCGCAGCCGCAACGTTCCTGATGCAACAAGATCAGATCCTGTCCATTCTTCCTTTCGCGGCCTATGCCTTCATTACGCCCAGGCCTACCATCCTCCTGTTCCTGAAAAACCTGGCGCAAGCCACAGTTGGTTTGTTGGTAATCACGGCTCCCATCCTTTTCTACCTTGGCTATCATCATGCGCTCGCCGCCTTTTGGCACGATGCCTTTCTGTTCAATTTTCAATGGTACGCCGAGAAAAGCCCATTGGGCGATCAGTTCAGGGCCATCCATGCCGGTCTTAAGGAAACGGATCTCATCATGCCCTTTGTAATTGCTGTGACGCTGGCCGCTACGGCCCTCCTGCAACATGCCAAAGCCAAAGACAAACTGCTGATCGTGGCCGCCCTTATCGCGACCGCCCTCGCCTTTGGACCCGAGCTTTTTTCGGCACGTATGGCCTTAAGGGGCTATTCGTTTTATTATTACTTTCTTCCACTCTGCAGCGTGCTGCCCATTCTGATATTCACCGCGTGGACGGCCTCGGAGGACCCTTTTTTCCGGAACAGGATCAACCAGACCGTTTTCGGATTCCTGCTTTGCGCCCCGCTATTTTATAACGCCGTCCAGCATGCCACACATCTGGAGAAAAACGGCCACATCGTATCGAACACGGCGGAATTCCAATTTCTGAGCCGTCAACATCTTTCAGACTACGAGCTCTACTCCTTTGGAAATTCAAACTGGGCCTATGCCTACGACGACTTCCGCATTCTGTCGCCTTCGCCGTGGATCTATCATCAATTCTGGGCGTGGTATCCCGGTTGGGATGCCGATCATCGTATTCTCGCGTCCATCGGCAATGACCTGCTGGCCCACCACACCCGCTATGTACTTGATTTTTCGGAAGGCATGACCTTCTGCGATCCCAGCGCGTATGCCTGGTGGCGGACATTTCTGCAACAGCATTACCAACCCGTGGAAATACCGCACAGTCCAGGCGTCAGGCTCTGGCAGATCAAGCAGGCCGGAGTAAATACTCGGCTATCAGCAGGTCCTCCGGCATCGTGATCTTGATATTATTTAGCTCTCCTTCCAACAGGTGAATATCACCGCCGGCAGCCTCCACTACCGTCGCCTCATCCGTAAAGCTCTCCCGGTATTCCGCCTCGTAGGCCGGCAGTAGCAGCCGGCTCTTGAAAGTCTGCGGCGTCTGGACCAGCTTGATCCGCGTCCGGTCCACCGCCACGCTTCCCGCGCCCGTCACCATCCGGACGCTATCGCGGCTATTGATCACCGGTACCGCCGACCCCACTCGCAGCGCCTGCTCGTAACATCGATGAATAAGGCCCCTTGTAGCCAGGCACCGGACGCCGTCATGCACAAAGATCACCGCCTCGGCGCCACCGATCTCGGCGGCTATGGCACGGCACCCATTCTGCACGGAATGATAACGTGTACCGCCGCCTTCCACCAGGCGCACCCGGGCCGACGCCACGGTCATACCGGCCACAGCCTGCCCTCGCTCGAATCCGTCGGCCGGCAACACCAGCACGATCTGCAGATCGTCGTAAGCATCCAAAAACGTCTCGAGCGTATACCACAATACCGGCTTGCCGTGCAGCTGCAAAAACTGCTTTGGCGTAGCAGTACCCATCCGCGTGCCGGAACCGCCGGCGACGATGACCGCATATTTTTTCATCGAAGCGAAACTACCGAATTACTTGTATATCGCCACCAGCGACTCCCCATCGCTATTCTTATAACCGCGGTACATGCCCTGGCTGTTGAATACCAATGCGGCATTCCCCTGGGAATCCACGCCGATCATCCCGCCTTCGCCGCCGATGGCGATCAGTTTCTCATGCACCACGATATTCATGGCTTCCTGCAGGGAAAGCCCCTTGTATTCCATCAGGCAGCTCACGTCATGCGCCGCTACCGCCCGGATAAAAAGCTCCCCATGGCCCGTACAGGAGATACCGCAGGTGCGGTTATTGGCGTAAGTTCCGGAGCCGATGATAGGGCTATCCCCGATACGGCCATATTTTTTATTCGTCATTCCGCCCGTGCTGGTGGCGGCGGCAATATTGCCCTGCTGATCGCAGGCAACGGCGCCCACGGTGCCGAACTTTTTGTCCCGCATCAGCTCCTCGAGCCGCTGATGCGTATGGTCCAGCGAATACCGGTCCGAATCGCGGATCGACTTCCACTGATCATACCGGAACTGGGAAAAGAAATATTCGTCCGGCTCGAGCTTGATCCCTTGTTTGATGGCGAAATCACTCGCGCCCTTGCCGCTGAGGAATACGTGATTGCTGTTGATCATCACTTCCGTGGCCAGCTCTATCGGATTTCGAACGTTTCGGACGCCGGTGACCGCGCCCGCTTCCAATGTACGGCCATCCATGATGGCAGCGTCCATCTCCTGCACGCCCTTCTTGGTGAATACCGAACCCCTGCCGGCATTGAACAACACATTGTCTTCGAGGATAACAAGCGTCGCCTTGATCGCATTGACCGCCGATCCGCCTTGTTCCAAAACCGCAAATCCGGCATTCATCGCCTGTTGCAAACCGGTTATATAAGCCTCCTCCAATTCGGGGGTCATATCGGCTTTCAGGATAGTACCTGCTCCGCCATGGATGGCGAGTGTGTATCTGGACATAGACTGTAAAACTACTCCAAATAGCGACGAATATTTTTGAAGAATAATCGCAAATGATTGAAAGACAACTAACAGCCGCGGTAAAATGTTCGAAACTGTCAACGTGGCGACTGCGCATTACCGGGCATCGAGCAATCGCTCGCATTCTTCGAGCAACCGGGCCTTGTTGATGGCGGCCGTTCCGACCTCTTCGCAGACCAGCCCACCCGCGATATTGGCGACCTCGGCCATCAGCCGTACGTCATGCGTAGCCGCATATATCAGGGAAGCAACCGCGATCACGGTATCGCCCGCGCCGGAGACATCGGCAATATTGCGGAGATGGCTTGGGACATGCGAGGCATGCACCCCATCCTGGAAGAACACGCCTCTTTCCGACAGCGTGATGAACGAGATCTGATGTTTCAGCCGCGCCAGCAGCTGTTCATGGATCTGCTGCAACGCAGGCAGCCGGACCTCTTCCAACAATAGATTCAGCCCCTCTTTAACCTCCTTGAGATTCGGCTTGAAAATAGTCACGCCCTCGTATGAAAAGAAATTCTTTCGCTTTGGGTCTACAGCCGTGATCACGCCGTGATGACGGCAAAGCGCTACCGCCTCGCGGATCACCCGGTGGGTCAGCACGCCTTTATTGTAGTCTTCGAAGATCAGTACCTGGGGCCGCTCCTTGTCGATAAAACGCCGCACCTCTTCCAACAAGAATTCTTCTTCTTCCCCACTGAGATCCCTGGTGGTCTCCGAATCCAGTCTTAACATCTGCTGATTGCGGCCCATGATCCGGGCCTTGCTCGTCGTGATACGCCCGCCGCTCGCCAGCAGATATGAGGTCCCGATACCGCTGCCGCGTAATAAGCCTTCCAGTGCGGCGCCATCCGCGTCCTTCCCCATTACCGATAACATC
>DASZOW010000312.1:0-11630 GCA_035550615.1 Puia sp. | reverse complement strand
TCCCGGACCTTCTCTCCCCCTTCGATCGCCCAAAGACGATAAACTTCGGATATCGACAGCAGGTCATCTGTATAACCCAGATCGCGGGTCAATTGTTGCACCGAGGCGGCGTCGGGCTTACCCGGAACGATTCGGTCCACCAGCGAGGAGCAGAAATGGCAATGTTTTTCCATCCACAGCAGAAAATCGGCTTCCAAAGCGGCGATCTGCGCCAGCTCCTTGACGATGCCGGCCAATTTCTTGCCATTGTCTACGATCAGCTCAGTGGGCACGATGACCATGCCCGACTCGGGACTGCCGCCAAATGTCTTATAACGCTCATAGAGGAAGGCCAGCAGCTTTCCTGGAAAAGACACCGGGGGCTGACGGCGGATATCGTCGTCTACCAGCTGGATACCTACTTCGGTCGTATTGGAGATCACGATCTGCATTTCGGGCTTACGCGCCAGCGCCAGGATCTCCTTCCACTGATCGCGTGCGGAAAGGACCCGGCTGATAGCCGAGGAAATGATGTTCTCTTCTACCTTCTGCCCGTCTTCGATACCGCGAACACACAGGGTATAAAGACCATCCTGCCGGTCAAACGCCCCGGCATCGCCGGAATCGGTGGATTTGACGACGACGACGCGGCCGTTGAATAGCCCCTTGCGATTGGCCTTGTCGATAAAATAGTCGGGCAGACCGCGCAGTAGGACGCCCGTCCCGAATTGCAATACTTTTTCGGGCAGCGCAAAAATGGCGTCTGCCGGTTTGGTGACGCCGGTGCTCCGGATGGACTTCAGGATTTCACGTGAGAGATTCATACTATTTAATTTCGTTTCGCTAATATTTGCCATTCGACAAGACGCTTACAGCGTTTCTTGTGCTTTTCGCGCGAGCCTAAGCGCCTCGAGCGTATTCGTGTATAATAGATCGTAGTTCTCGGTTTTCAGGATGTCCTTACTGATCAGCCTGCTGCCGAAACCAACGGCCTTTACCCCTGCCTTGAACCAGGAACGGACATTCGCCTCATCGATCTCGACCCCGCCGGTAGGGATAAATATCTGGTCCTGGAACAACTCGCGGATAGAGCTGATGAACTCCGGACCCACGATATTGGCCGGAAATATCTTGATGGCCGCTGCCTTGAGCCCCTGTGCGCTGTAGATCTCGGTAGGCGTCATACACCCCGGGATCCACAACAGATCATTTTCGGCGGCTACGGCGGCGACATCGGCGCTTACGATAGGCGCCACGATGAAATCGGCGCCGGCTTTGACAAAGGCCTTTGCCTCCGCAGCGGATTTTATGGTCCCGATACCCAGGTATAGATCGGGCGCCTCGGCCGCAAGTGTCTTTTTGAGCATGGTAAAATTGTCGAGTGCAGCCGTCCCGCGATTGGTATACTCGATGGCTCGGACACCGGCGCGGTAAAGCGTCTGGATCACCTTGACACATACCGACGGGCTATCCCAATAGAACAGGGGAAGGATTCCCTGACCGAGAATGGTTTGTAAAACTACTTTCTTATCGTTCATACGCATGCATAAATTTGAGGATGTCCCCGGCGCGCTGATCGGTGGCGTCGCTGGGAATGAATAATTTTTGATAGGCCGCGGCAGTAGCGAATTCGAGCGTATCCTGGGTCGTGCTCTTATTGAAAAACCCGTGAATAAGCCCGGCCATGAAACAGTCTCCGCTGCCTACTTTGTCCAGGATGTTGTCGGAGATATACTCGGTGGAATGGTACAGGGTCTTATCGGTGTAAAGAGTCGTATAATAGCGAATACCCTTGTCCCCATGATCGAATCTGAAGGTCTTCGCCACATGCTTCACTTTCGAAAAAGCCTTCATGATCCGCTCGCTGCTGACGCGGGCATGTTCGAGATAATCGGCCTTATTGCCGGTGATGAGGCTATTGTCCACGGGAATGCCGAGCATCTTTTCCGCAGCCCAGAGATTTCCCATCACCAGGTCGCAATATTGTACCAGCCCTGGCATCACTTCGGTGGGCGCCGCGCCATATTGCCACAGCTTTGCGCGATAGTTGAGATCCACCGAGATCGTGATATTCTTCGCCGCCGCGGCCTTCAGCATTTCCTCACAGACGATAGCGGCATTCCTGTTCAGTGCCGGTGAAATGGCGCTGAAATGCAGCCATGAGATGTCTTTCAATATCGTATCCCAATCGATCGTACCCGGTTGCAGACCTGCAAACGACGAATACGCCCGGTCATAGATCACGCCGGCATTCTTGAGGTCCTTTCCCTTCGGCAGGTAATAAATGCCAAGCCGCTCGCCCTGGTACAAAAGCCTGCTGGTGTCGACCTTCTTTTCTTCCAGGTACGCAGCCAGTTGCCGCGTCATCAGGTTATCGGGCACGGCCGTGAAATAGGCGGACGGCGTCCCCCAGATGGCGAGGGCCGTCGCTACATTGCATTCGGCGCCCCCGACATAAAACGGTAACGTGTTCTCGTGTAGCCAGCCGCCATCGGCATCCGGACAGATGCGGAGCAGCAGCTCGCCGTAGGATAATATCTTTTTACTCATAATTCTACCATTGCTTTTATGACGCCGTTGGCGGGGTTCAGCCAGGACGCAAACTGTTCTTTTACCCTATCGAAACCGACCCGGTGGGTGATATAGGTCGTTGGGTCGATCAACCCCCGCTCCATCGAATCGATGACCTTGTCGAAGTCTTCCCGGGTGGCGTTGCGGCTGCTCATCAACGTTCCCTCGCGTTTATGGAACTCGGGATGGCTAAAGCAGATCTCGCCTTTCTGTAACCCGACGAGCACATAGCGGGCGCCATGGGCCATATAGGCAAAGGCGTCGTTGATGGCTTTCCGGCTCCCGGTAGCGTCGATGACGACGGTAGGCATATCGCCGCGGGTGATCTGCCGCAGCTGCGCTGTGACGTCGCCGGCCGCATTCACGGTGTGCAGCACCCCGAGCCGCTCACGGCAAAACCGCAGCCGGTCCTCGTTGATGTCCATGGCGATGACCTCACCGCCCGCGATCCGTGCCGCCTCGAGTGTTCCCAGGCCGATGGGCCCCGCTCCCACAACGAGCACGAACTCTCCCGGCTGGATGGCCGCCCGCCGGACCGCATGGGCGCCGATGGCCAGGGGCTCGATCAGCGCAAGCTGGTCATGGCTAAGCCCGCGACCATGAACGAGCGAGCTGCTTGGGACGCTAAGATATTCCACCATCCCCCCATCTATATGCACGCCGCAGACCTTGATCGTCGTACAACAGTTCAGCTTACCATTACGGCAGGCGATACATTGCCCGCAATTAAAGTACGGGATGATCGTCACCGCCTCGCCGGGCTGAAAGCCGGGCGCCTGATCGAGATCTACGAGATCGCCGGCCAGCTCATGGCCCAGGATACGGGGATATTCAAAATACGGCTGTGTGCCTTCGAAAGCGTGCAGATCGGTGCCGCAGATGCCGATGCGTCTGATCTTTATGATACTTTGCCCCGGCTTCGCCAGCGGCGCATCCGCCTCGCGATATTCAAACTCGCCGGGTTTTATACAAACCAATGTTTTCATTGCATGTTTGGTTTTCGGCCCGCCATACAGACGGAGGCATGATTTTAAGCGTTAGCAAGAGCCCTGTCCAAATGAACATACCCTCCATCCACATGGATCAGCTGACCCGTTGTATGGCTCGATCGTTTCGACAATAAGAACGCGGTCATATTGGCGATCTCCTCCGAAGTGGTCATCCGGTTCTCCAACGGAATATTTTTTGTAATGGCTTCCAGTTTGGCCTGCGGATCGGGCAGGGTGTTGACCCACTTCTCATAAAGCGGCGTCCAGCATTCGGCAACCACGATGGCGTTGACGCGAATACCATATTTAAGCAGCTCTACGGCCCACTCGCGGGTAAGGGCGTTGCGGCCGCCATTGGAAGCGGCATACGCGGAGGTATTGCCCTGTCCGGTCTCCGCCGTTTTGGAGCTGATGTTTACGATCGACCCTTTGCTTTTTATCAGTGCCGGCAGGGCATGATGCGCCAGCAGATAATAATGGACGAGATTCTTATGCAGTGAAGCCAGGAATGCCTGGTAGCTGCCCGACTCCAATCCTACCCCATCGTTGACCCCCGCGTTGTTGACGAGCCCGTCGATCCGGCCGCAGCGTTCGAGGACGATCTTGATGGCCCTTTCACACGCCTCGGGCTGCGTAAGCTCCGCTACTGTCTGAAATGCCTGGCCGCCTGCCGCCTTTACTGATTCCAGCGTTACTAAATTGTCCTTTTCATTCCGCCCGACGATGAAAGGAATGGCGCCTTCTGCTGCAAGCACTTTGACGATCCCTTCGCCGATGCCTTTGGCGCCGCCGGAGACGACGATGACCTTATCCTGTAATTCGAGATTCATCAGCTAATAATTTTATTTTCAATGGCCTTATCGAACCTCGCATAGTAATGCGAGGTCATAGTTTATAAAATTTTGTGGCGTTGCCGCCGAAAAAATCGGCTTGTTCGGTTTCGCTGAAAGCCGAGAAATAGTCCGCCACGATCTGTTTGACCTGTGCGTAGGAAGCCGCCACGAGACAAGCCGGCCAGTCCGAGCCATACATGATGCGGTTCGTACCGAAGGCCTCGACGATCGTGTCGAGATACACGCGGAAATGTTCCGGTTTCCACTGATACCAGTCCGCTTCCGTGACCATGCCCGAGATCTTGCAATAAAGATTCCCGAATGCGGCGACGGCCCGGATGGCGGCCTTCCATTCTTCAGTGATATAACGATCTTTGATATGTGGCTTCGCGATATGGTCCAGCACAAAGGGCTGGTTCGGAAAACTGCCCACGAAATCCCTGGTATAACCCAGCTGATCCGGGTAGATCAGGATATCATAAGTATAGCCGTAAGTCGCAAGCTCCACTATCCCGCGTTTGAAATTCGGATTGAGCATCAACGCGCGATCCTGCTCACCCTGCAAGACATGCCGGAAGCCTTTCAGCTTCGGATGCTTTTTATAATAGGCCAGCCGTTGTCCCACCTCGGGACTACGCAGATCCACCCAGCCGACGACGCCTTTGATAAAATCGTGCTGCCCGGCAAGCGACAGCAGAAAATCGTTCTCGTCTTCGGACTGGTCCGCCTGAACCGCAATACAGCCATCGATGCCGTTCTCCTTTAAGACAGGCAGCAGATCGCCGGGCATGAAGTCCCGCTGGATGACATGCATCTCCGCGGTGATCCAGCCATCTCTCACCGGATCATATTTCCAGAAATGCTGGTGGGCGTCTATTCTGGCCACGCCACCTTTTCCTCCGGCAGTATTGTCGCTATTGCTGGCCATAGGCTTTTACATTTTGCCGGGCCTGACCCAGATTGTCGATGCCCAGCTCGACTACATCCCCAGGCTGGAGATAAACATTGGGCTTCATCCCCAGACCGACACCTGCCGGCGTACCCGTCGAGATGACGTCGCCAGGCAGCAGGGTCATGAACCGGCTGGTATATGCGACAAGGAAAGGTATGTTGAAGATGAAATTGGAAGTATTGCCGTCCTGGTACTTCTTCCCATTGACGCTGAGCCATAGCCGGAGCTTGTGGACATCCGCAATCTCATCCGCCGTTGCCAGCCAGGGCCCCATTGGCGCAAAGGTGTCACAACCCTTGCCTTTATCCCAGGTGCCGCTGCGTTCGATCTGGAACTCGCGTTCGGAGACGTCGTTGTGCAGACAGTAGCCGGCAACATAATTCAATGCATCCTTTTCCTCCACATAGCTGGCCTTTTTGCCGACGACAAGGGCCAGTTCCACTTCCCAGTCGGTCTTCTTGCTATCGCGGGGGATCACGATATCGTCGTTGGGTCCTACCAGCGCTGTAGTGGATTTCATGAAGATCACCGGTTCCGGCGGTGGCGTGGCATTGGTCTCTCTCGCATGGTCGACATAGTTGAGTCCGATACAAACGATCTTGGACGGCCGCGCTATCGGGCTCCCCAGCCGCGTATTCGCCGGCAGTTCCCTGAGCTGGGCCTTGTTCTTTTCTACAAATGTCTTGAGCCGCTCCAACCCGTTATTTGAAAAGAACTGCTCGTTATAATCTTCGCCAAAAGCCGACGTATCATAATACTTGCCGCCAATGGCGATACCTGTCTTTTCCTTTTCAAAAGCGCCGTGTCTAATCAGTAACATACGATCAATTGTTTAGTTTAATGAACCCGCCGTCTATGGGATAATCACACCCGGTGATAAATGAGGCCTCGTCGCTGCAAAGATAAAGAATGAGCGCCGCGATCTCTTCGGGTTTTGCCATCCGGCCTATAGGTTGGGTTTTGGATAATTTCTCGAACATCTCCTGTTCCTTGCCCGGATAGTTCTTTTTCAGAAATCCATCCACAAAGGGGGTATGAACCCGCGCAGGAGAGATACAATTACATCTGATCTTGTCTTTTAAATAGTCCTTGGCCACGGAAAGCGTCATCGAATAAACCGCACCCTTGGTCATAGAATACGCAAACCGGTCGGGAATACCTACGGTGGCCGCTATCGAACACATGTTGATGATGACGCCGCCCCTGGCCTTGAGCTTTGGGATCGCTGCATAAAGACAATTATAGACCCCTTTGACATTTACATTGTAAAGCCGGTCAAAATCGGCTTCCGTCGTGGATTCGGCCGTGCCGACATGCGATACCCCCGCGCTGTTCACGAGGATGTCGAGCTGTGGGAGACTGTCGAAAAGGGCCTTTGTCTGGGCCTGGTTGGACACATCCGCGGTTTTGACGACGGCCATACCGCCGATCTCTGCGCCCTTCTGGACGGCCATACCGCCGATCTCTGGGCCTGTCTGGACGGCCTTACCGCCGATCTCTGCTACCGTTTGTTTGGCCTGTTCTTCGTTGATGTCGGCGACGTACACCGTGGCCCCCTGTTTTGCCAGCAAGACGGCTACCGCCTTTCCGATGCCGCTGCCGGCCCCTGTAACTACTGCATGCTTATTCGTGAGACTGAACATTTTTATTACTTTAATCCAAAAATCTTTTCCATCAATCGCCATTTCTCCCCCGGTTTGCCCCCCGGAACCGCCACCTGGTATTTCCACATCAGCTCTTCCCAGCGTTGCACGGCCGGGTTGGCCGCGTCCATGGCGGCCTTTTTCTCAAAGGCGAAGCTGTCATCGGTTTCCATGATCATAAAGAGCCGGTTTTCGAGCCGGTAGATCTGCATTTCCGTAATCCCGCTCTGCAATATGCTCTGTTTGATCTCGGGCCAGACGTCGCGGTGCCAGTTCTCATATTCGGCGATCAGCTTTTCATCGGGTTGCAGATCGAGGGCCAGACAATATCTCATACCAGTGCGGGTTTAGCAGGTTTAAGCTCGCTTTCGGTGATCCGGTGTCCCCGCAATCCGAAATAGAGGATGAATGCCATGCAGACCACGGGCATGATATAGGCCACCTGGATGCTGCCTGTTCTATCCGAGATAAGTCCCATCATTAGCGGCGTGAACGCTCCACCGATGATCGACATTACGAGGAATGAAGATGCCAGCTTGGTCTCTTCGCCGAGATCTTTGATACCTAATGCGAATATCGTCGGGAACATAATGGAAAGGAAGAAGGGAATAGCCATCATGGCATACACCGCTATCCTGCCGTGCGAGGTCAGCGCGATAAAAAGCAGCACAATATTGGCGACCGCATAGATGCTCAGCAGTCTGGCCGGCCGCACATAGCGCATAAAGAAGGTCCCGAGGAATCTGCCGACCATAAATCCGACCATGGCGCCGCCCAGCATCTCGCCGGCGTTCTTTTCGGGGATGGCCGCAGTGAATTTTGAGAAACGTACAAAAAAGCTGGTGACACCCACCTGTGCTCCGACATAGAAGAACTCCGCGATCACCGCCCACCGGACCCGCGGGATCCTAAAAACCTTAAAGGAGAATTCGGTCCCATGACCGCCGCCATCTTCCGCCTTGATCTCGGGGAGCTTGGTAAAGATAAAGGCGATGGCCACCACCACCAGCACACAGGCCATGATCAGGTAAGGCGGCTTCACCGAGTTTGCTTCCTGTTGAAGATAGGCTGTCAACGTGCCATTGGCCTTCATGGCAGCCAGTTCCGTCTTGGAGTGCTCGATGCCGCTCAGGATAAAAGTCGTACCGATATAGGGCGCGACCACCGCGCCAAGCCCATTAAAAGACTGCGCAAAATTCAACCGTTGCTCGGAATTTTCCGGCGGACCCATGATAGCGGCGTAAGGATTCGCAACCGTCTCGAGAAAGGTGGCCCCGCTGGCCGCCACAAAAAGCGCCACGAGGAACAAGATGAAATTGCGTCCGTCGGCCGCCGGCAGGAACAACAACGCCCCCGCCGCAAAAAGGAACAGACCCATGAGGATCCCCTTTTTATAGCCGAATTTGTGCGAGAACAACCCCGCCGGAATGGCGATGACGAAATAGCCGAAATACACGGCGAAGTCGATAAGCGAAGACTGCGTATCACTAAGCTGGCAGACCTTCTTCAGATGCGGGATCAGGATGCCGTTTATATTGTGGAGAAACGCCCACAGAAAAAAGAGCGTACAAACCAGGATAAACGGGAAAAAGAATTTGTTTTTTGACATTTAGCAAGCTTTTGCCGGCGCCTCTGAGCCAGGTTGTCCTTGTACCCTTAGCCGAATGGCCCGAAGGTCAAAGAAAAGGCATTTTGACCGGCTTTAGCGAGGCAATGTTATCCGAGTATTAAGTTATTTTAACATAGTTATTCACAATTTCCCCATTTTTAGGAATATTTTAGCACGCGCCCCGCCAAAATGCCCGGCCAGCCCCCTCCTCCAAGATTGTTCCCACGAAGACTACTCGCCACCGTCCATCTACCGGCCATAGATCTCCGTCTCGACAATGCTCAATCTGGCATTGCCATCATGCCCCCCATGCGCGGCGGGAGCTCCGGCCTCCCCGGGACCATCGTCCAACTTCTTACCGTTGACTTCTTGCCCGCCGTTGTTCTGTTGGATCGCCGGCGCCATAAGCTGGATGCGAATAGTCTCGCCGGTCACCGGTCTAACCTTCAGATGGATATAGCCGAGACTCTTTTCGGTAACGCCCCGCCATACTTCCTGACCATCGACCAGGATGCGTAGGGGATAAGATCGCGTCCGGAAATTATTCAGCTTCATGACGATCTCGCCGACGACGGCAGGGCGGTCGAGCCGATAGTCTATATATGCCGTTCCCAGACTCCCGTCATTGTGCCAGTCGGTGGTCTCATTGTCATCGTACGTTTTAGCCGCGAGATCCGCATTCGCGCCGGCGGTAGCAGCGGCAATATGCAGCGGAACGCGTTGCTGCCGGTAGGAAGCGCCCGCCGGGGTTGGTCCGCGATCCAACGGTGCAACCAGACCGCTATCCGGCATCTGTAACGCGAGCCCGTCTTTAACGACAAAGCGTTTCGACACAAAGCTGACCGTCGCTGATCTGAGCCCTTTGCCGGCAGCAGTCAAAACGATCGTTCCCGGATGAGTACCGCTTCTGATGATCACCCGGTTAACCCCGCATTCTACCGGCAGGTCCCGGGAAAGTATGTAATTGTCGGGGCCTTGTGCCATCCCGCCCCGCCAGGACGCCGGCCCGTGCAGTTGGAAATGGATCATGGAAAGATCCGTGGGACAACGCCGGCCCTTAGCATCTACGACCTCTACCTGCACGAGAGCAAGATCGGCTCCATCGGCCCGCAGCCCCCCGGGCCCGGTATGCAATGTCAGCCGGATCGCGGCAGGAGCGCCTGCAGTCGTGTGACTGTCTCTGCAAAGCCGATGTCCTGCACTATCATAACCGATGGCACTGATGGTTCCGGGCTTCCATTGCACATCCTTGAAAGTGTAAAGGAACCGGTATTTCTGCTGACCCCATCCAAGCGACTTGCCATTGACAAAAAGCTGCACCTTGTCGGCACTGGATACGACATAGATATCTTTCTTCACACCCGGCGCATAGTTCCAATGTCCGATGATATGGATGCGGGGTTTCTCCACATCCACCCAGCCGTCCCACATCACCTGGTGAGCATAAAAACCATCTTTGGGAATACGCAAGGCGTCTACCTCGCCGCTGCGCCGGTAGTTCTCGGCGCCACGATAATGGGTATTCGATGCGGAAAAGATGATGTTCACCCCGCCGGCGCTGACGCGTGTCCCCGTGCCCGGCCGCTCCCGCCAATAATCATACCACCGGGCGACATCCTCGATGGCATGCGAGTCCTGGTTGCGGTTGTAGATCGACGCATCCTCGCCCCGGTACAGCGGTCCATCTCCATCCTTATGGAACGGCGGCGAATAGTTATCCCAATACTTCCTTAACCCCTCATCGCGTGAATATTCCATTTCCCACAGCGGCTTGCCGGCGCTTTTGTCGATATACAGCATCTCGCCGCCATATTCGGCGATGGACGAGCCCAGCATCTCGCGTGCGCCGATAGCGCGGCCGCCATGGGGATCGAACCGATCGCGGATCGCTTTCATCTCCTGCATATGCGCTTCGCTGATCCCTTTGTTACCGCATTCATAAAAGATAATGCTGGGATTATTCCGATTGTAGATGATGGCATCGCGCATGAGCTCGACCCGTTGCTCCCAGCGACGGCCTTCCACATCTTTCTCGGCATCACCGGCGGGCATGGATTCCATGAGCCCTACCCGATCGCAGGAAAGGACGTCCTGACGCCAGGGCGTCACATGCATCCAGCGAACCAGGTTGGCATTGCTTTCCAACATCAGGTGGTTGCTGAGATCGCTCATCCATGGTGGCACGGAAAGCCCTATCGCCGGCCATTCGTTGGTAGTCCGCTGACCATATCCTTTGACCTGGATGGCCCGATCGTTGAGCGTAAGCATGCCATGCGAGAACTCGGTTTTGCGAAAACCGGTGGTGGTAGTCACGGAGTCGATCATCTGATGGCCATCCATCAGCATCGTCGAGACCTTATACAAATAGCCATAACCCCAGCTCCAAAAATGCAGCCCTTTGACGCGGACACTATCGCTCACCATGGCGGTCTGCCCCGCATTCAGGATCTGAGCCGCGGTCTCCATCCGGACCAGCTCTTTGCCATTGCGGTCACGGATATGGACAAGATACCGGAAGGTCCGTGACCGATCGCTTTCGTTCTTTACCTGCGATTCTACGACGATCGTGGCTGCCCGCCCGTGGATGTCGAGATCTTTGCTATAGATATAGATGCCCGTGGTCCCCAGTGAGGAATAGAGCGGCAGCGTCTGATGCAGCGGGTCCATGACATGTAACCAGACATTCTTATTGATACCACCATAGTTGGCGTAAAAATTTTTATCGTTCCATTCGAAGGCGCTGCCGGTGGCTTTTTCCTTATAGTCCCACCGGTTGTCGATACGGGCGGCAAGGACGTTGTCGGAATCGGGCCGTAACCATCGCGTAAGATCGAACCCAAAGGCCATGACGCCATTCTCGCTAAGCCCAAGCGGATGACCATTGAGCCAGAACTCGCCACCCTGACGAATGCCTTCGAACTCGATATAGATCTTCCTGCCCCGATCCGATTTAGGTATGCGGAAATGTTTGCGATACCACGCGACACCCGTCGTCAGGTCCTGGATGGCTTTTTTAAAGGCATCGTCTTCGTTAAAGGCATGCGGCAGGGTGAT
>DASZOW010000311.1:0-2683 GCA_035550615.1 Puia sp. | reverse complement strand
GAGCAGCTCGACGATCAGCAGTTCGGGTTGCAGATGGCCGCCCTGTCCCGCGCCGCATTCGGTAAAGGCCGTTTGCATTTCGGTGGAAGCATAGGTGGAATAGAGCTTGATATTCCAGGCCTCCGTGATCTTCCGGCCGAGGATGTTCAGCGAGAAATCCTGGTTGCGGATGTTTTCGCCGATACAGATAGCCTTTTTCACAGAAGAGCTCCCCAGGTCGATGCGCCGGTCTTGCGCATAGCGGATCAGCTTCAGCAAAAAGGAAGGGACAACGACGAGTACGGTAGGTTTCAGCCGTTGAATCGTCTCCCATTGCAAGGCAGGCACTCCTGGTCCGACACGGATGATGCCGGCGCCCAGTCTTCTAAGCCCCGAGTAATAGGCTATCCCGGCCATGAATTGCCGGTCCAGGGTCAGCATGAGCTGATAGGTCTCGTCGGCCGAGCCGTCTGCACAAAGAAAAGAGTTGTATTCGTTATATGCCAGCCTTTCCAGATCTTTTTCCGTAAGCGCCACAGTCACGGGGCTGCCAAGGGTGCCCGAGGTCGCCATATATTCGGCGATCTTCTCCCGGCCGACGCAGAGGAAATCGCTGTTGCGGGTCTGCAGGTCTGCCTTACCGGTAGTAGGGATGCGGGTCAGATCTTCCAGTGTACGGATGGACGCGATGTCGATCCGACGATCTTTGAACAGTTCCCTGTAAAAGGGCGAGTTTTGAGCAACATACTCCAATATTTCACGCAGCTTACGTTCTTGCAGGATTTTTAACTGATTGGCTGGTGGATATAGTGTCGTCATTTTTTTGTCGATGTCTGCCCGGCGGACAACCCGCCGTCGGCGGATTAGGTGGTCAGATGGCGAAGGATCTTTTCCTGTGCCGCCTTGAGCTGTTCGGGACCCAGTTTGAGCTTATGCCGGGTAAAATTCAGGTCGTCAGAGCTGTCGATCGGCACCAGGTGCATGTGGGCATGGGGTACTTCGAGTCCTACCACGGAGATGCCACAGCGATTACAGGGGAAGGCCTTTTCGATTGCTTTGGCGATCGGCCGGGCAAAAGCGAGGAACTCGTTGAGATACTGCTCAGGCATGTCGAAGAAATTGTCGACTTCGATCCTGGGCACGACCAGCGTATGTCCCTCCCGCAGGGGAAAGATGTCCAGAAAAGCGAAGAAACGTTGGTTCTCCGCTATTTTATAAGAAGGTATCTCTCCGGCGATGATCTTGGAAAAAATTGTCACACCGTAATGTTTTCAATTTTGAACTGGAGGTTACCGGCCGGGGCGTTGACGCTTGCGACCTCGCCAACCTGTTTACCAAGCAGACCCTTGCCGATGGGCGAGGTCACGGAGATCTTACCCTGCTTGAGATCGGCTTCTTTCTCCGAGACCAGGTGGTAGGTCATCTGTTTTTTATTCGTCAGATTGGTGACGGTTACTTTTGTAAGAATGGACACTTTGCTCGTATCGATGGTGCCTTCGTCTATAACGCGTGCGTTAGCCAGGTCGCTTTCGAGCTTTTGAATTTTCGCTTCCAGCAACCCTTGCGCTTCTTTAGCGGCATCGTATTCGGCATTTTCCCGAAGATCGCCCTTTTCGCGGGCTTCCGCGATAGCTTTGGATGCGGCCTGTCTTTCCACTGTTTTCAGTTTCTGTAACTCGGCCTTTAATTGCTCCAGGGCGTCTTTTGTGAAATAAGTGAATCCACTCATAGCTCCTCGTTTTTAATCCGTCGAAGGCGGGTTGTCCGCCAGGACAGACATTAGTGTTTTGCCGTGGGTGCTATTTCCTGGGAAGCACATCCGCGGCATATTTAGTTTAGAGAGAAAAAAAATACAACGCCTCGGACGAGATCCAAGGCATTGCACGAGTATCTTTCGGATAGACCCCTAGCGAAGTCTATTTGCTGCAAAAATAAAGAATTTGGTTCAAAAACCGAGTTTTTCGAGGGTCACCCGGGCCATTTTAAGAAAAGCTTCGTGCGTATAGCCGGCAATATGGGGAGTGATCAAAACATCGGGCCGGGCAAGCAGCCATTCCAGTTGTTGGCGTTGTTCGGCGAAATAGGTATCCAGCTTCTCATTCTCGAGCACGTCGAGGGCAGCGCCGGCGATCTTGCCTGACTCAAGCGCGCGGATCAACGCCGCCGTATCATGGACCTTCCCACGGCATGCATTGATGAACCAGGGTTTTTTAATCAGCGAGTCGAAGAATGCGTCTCCCGCCATGTGATAGGTTTCGTCCGTCAGCGGGACATGGAAGCTGATGACATCCGCATAGCGGGCCAGCTGTTCCAGCGAAGCCTCATGGATATTGCCTTTGGCAAAGCCGAACTTATATTTATCATAGGCCAGGATAGTGACATCGAAACCGGCAAGCCGCTGCGCAAAGGCGCTACCCGCGTTGCCAAACCCTACGATACCGACGGTGCGGCCGCTGAGTTCGGCGCCCCGGTTCGGGTCGCGGATCCACTTTCCTTCCCTGATCTCCAGGCTGCTGGTTACCAATTTATTCATCAGTGCCAGCAACATGCCCAGGACATGTTCGCCGACGGCGTTCCGGTTCCCTTCGGGACTGCTGACACAGAGGATGCCGCGGGACTCGGCGTAGCCGACATCGATCAGCTCCATGCCACTACCCAGACGGCCGATCCACTTGAGCGCCGTGGCTTTTTCGAGCATGGGTCT
>DASZOW010000310.1:0-13469 GCA_035550615.1 Puia sp. | reverse complement strand
TGCTCGACCGCCGCAGCATCCCTAACCTCGCTCAGGGTTTGCAGGGAGAAATTCCCAATCTGAACCTGCTGCCTGCGGATGGCAAACCGGTGACTTCCGCCGCTTTCAATATCCGTGGCGCTACCTCTATCGGTCAGGGGGGTAATGCGTTGGTGCTGATCGACGGGGTCGTATCCGATCCTGCCTTACTGAACCCCAATGATGTGGCGTCTATCACGGTGTTGAAGGATGCGTCGTCGTCCGCTATTTATGGAGCTCGGGCTGCTTTTGGTGTCGTGCTTATTACGACCAAAGAGCCGCTGAAAGGTAAGACGACGGTAACCTATTCTTCCAACTACTCGTTCAAGGCGCCTACGACTGTTCCGAAAGTTGTATCGAATGGCTATCAATATGCTTTGCATTTCGATAGCGCTTATGTCGAGAATAAGGCTACCGCTCCGACCGGTATCAATAAAACACAGCCTTTCTCCGCCACTTATCTGGCCAATCTAAAGGCGCACGATGCCGATCCTACGCTGCCCAAGGTAGACGTCGAGAATGGCAAGTATGTATACTATGGCAATACCGATTGGTATAAGCTGCTGTATAAAGATCATACCGGCGCCATCGATCAGAACCTGGCGGTATCCGGCGGTACGGGTAAAACCAGCTATTATGTGACCGGGCGTTACTACGGCCAGGATGGCATCTTCAGGTATAACTCGGACAATTACCGGATGTACAATTTCATGGCCAAGGGCAGCATCGAGCTGTTGCCCTGGTTGGTCATTAATAATACGACGCAGTTTACCAGCCGGTATTATCACAATCCTTCCAACGTCGAAGAAGGCGGTGGTATCTGGCGGAATATTGCGGATGAAGGCCATCCTACTTCCATGCTGCTGAATCCCGACGGCTCGCTGACGTACACTTCTGCTTCGACAGTTGGGGATTTTTACTATGGAAAGAACGGCTATGATTTCAACAGCCAGGTTATCCGCAATACGACCGGGTTCGTGGCCAAGTTCTTCAACAACCGTTTCCGGGTGAGAGGCGATCTGACTTTCGAGAATACCGATTCCAACAATCTTCGGGTCCAGGTTCAGGTTCCTTATGAAACGGCACCGGGGGTAACCAGCTATGTCGGAAGCAATCTAAACGATATCCGAAACCAGGATAACAGTACCAAGTATCTCGCCACCAATCTGTATGCCGAATACGAACAAACCTTTGGCGACCATTACTTCAAGGCGTTGTTGGGGTACAACTATGAGCAGTCCACGTTCAATTCCTTTACCGCGGATCGCAATGGGATCGCTTATTCGAATGCCACCAATATCAATCTGGCATTGGGGCAAAATGTAACAACGTCGGGTCTTTATGAGAAGTGGGCTATTCTCGGTGGTTTCGGCCGGTTGAACTATTCCTTTAAAGACCGTTATCTGCTGGAGGTTGATGGCCGTTATGATGGTTCTTCTAAATTTCCGGCGGATCAGCGATATGGCTTTTTCCCTTCGGCGTCCGCCGGATGGAGAATTTCGAAGGAGGCCTTTTGGAATGTCAATCCCAAGGCGATCGGCGATCTGAAGCTTCGCGGCTCTTATGGAACGCTGGGTAACGGAAGCATCGCTTCTTATCTCTTTCAGGAAAATTTTTCCATCAGCCAATCCAGCCGTGTTATCAATGGCGTGCGGCCACAGGAGACCAGCCAGCCCAATGTGCTGCCTTCTGGGTTAACATGGGAAAAGGCGACGATGAAGGATGTGGGTGTAGATATGACGGTGCTGAACAATCGCCTGACCGTTACGGGTGATATCTACCAGCGTATGACGACGAATATGTTCACGGTCGGTAAAACATTACCGGACGTATTCGGTACGACTGTTCCCAAGGGCAACTATGCCAATATGAGGACCAACGGTTTTGAAGCATCGGTGAACTGGCATGACGAGCTCCATATCGCTTCGAAGCCTTTCCATTACTCTATAGGCGCCTGGTTGTCGGATAATGTTTCTACGATCACCCAATACAATAATACCACCAAGTCGTTGGGAGATTATTATGCCGGTGAAAGGTTAGGTGAGATATGGGGCTATGTGGATGATGGTTACTGGGCCGATAAGGATGTGGCTAATGCGCTCAAGACGCAAAGCTTTATCAATATCTCGGCGGACAATGTGTGGAGAGCCGGGGATATCAAATTCAAGGATCTGAACGGTGACGGCGTCATCAACCAGGGCTCCAATACCAGGAGCAATCCGGGGGACCGCAAGATCATCGGTAATTCTACTCCCCGATATTCTTTTGGTTTCAATCTTTCCGCCGACTGGAATAATTTCTTTATCGGTGCTTTCTTCCAGGGTATTGCCAAGCGCGACTGGTGGCCGGGCAGCGAATCAGATGTATTCTGGGGACAGTACAACCGGCCCTACAACCAATATCCACAATACCAAGTCGGTAAACAATGGTCGTACGACAATCCCAATGCCTATTTTCCCAGGCTGCGTGGTTATGAGGCGCAGAACAGCTCAGGCGAATTGTATACCGCTCAGACCAAATATTTGCAAAACGCCGCTTATATCCGGCTAAAAAATGTGCAGATCGGCTATAATCTGCCCGCGGGTCTGGTTCAACGTGCTCATCTGACAGCGGTCCGGTTCTATATCTCTGGCGACAATATCTGGACGCATTCGCCGATGTTCAAGCTGACGAAGGACATCGATCCGGAGAGCATCGGAGCTTCCGACAATATTCTGACCACGAGTAACTCAGGTAATGGCAATAACTATCCTTTCCTGAAGAGCTATACGGTCGGGCTGAATGTCACCCTCTAAAAACCTTGTTTATCTACTAAAAGAGTTATATGAAACATATAAAAAGCATAAAAGGTATTGTGATGGCGGGTATCTGTCTATCGGCGGTAGTTTTGTTAACCGGGTGTGCCAAGGAATTGAACCAGACGCCGCAGTCCTCGGCCAACAACTCCGCGATCTTCGGCAGCGTGCAGGGTTTACAACTGTATTCCGCTTCTTTTTATGACGGCCTGGCCAGCGCCGCCACGACAGTTCGCGGGGACGACCAGTATGGCGATGCCGACTACGGGGCGCGTAATAGCATTCCATTGTATCTGCAGGATTCGACCTTCAATAGTCAGCAGGCGTCGACTTCCAGCGACTGGAACTGGAAGCCTTTGCGCAATCTGAATTATTTCATCGCGAATGTGAGCATTCCGAATGCAGGTGTTCCCGATGCGATCCGGCTAAATTATCTTGGTTTGGCCCGTTTCTTCCGCGCGTATTTCTATTACAATATGGTGACGAAGTTCGGGAATGTACCCTGGATCGGCAAGCCGTTGGGGACGACAGATTCGGCGCTTTATGCCGCGCAGACGGACCGGACGATTGTCATCGATTCCGTGATCGCCGATTTGGATTTTGCGGCTCAGAATATCACCATGAAGTCCGATCCTACGGCGAGCCAGATCACGAAATGGGTGGCATATGGGTTGAAATCCCGGATGTGTCTTTTTGAAGGTACTTTCCGGGAATATCAGACTAAGTATAATCTCGGCAGCACTGTACAGGGGTTGTTGACCCAGGCGGCTATGGCTGCCAAAGCGGTTATCGACAGTGGCGGCTATTCGCTGAACACAGCGGGGGGAACGGGCGCCGACTACCGGAACCTGTTTATCAGCACGAGCCCTCTGGCTAACGAAGTGATGCTTTCGGATGTCATGAGCGCCAGTCTTTCTGTTTATAACGACGCCAACTGGTATTATACCAGCGGCAGCTATGGTACGCACTACAGTCTGACCCGTGGTTTTATCGATACGTATCTGAATTCCGATGGTTCGACGTATGCTACCAATGACAATACGACCTTTCAGCAGGAGACCGCGAACCGGGATCCGCGTTTGGCCCAGACGATCCGTACGCCCGGGTACAAGCGGTTGGGTGTTGCCGCTCCGCCGAATTTTAGTTATACCGTTACCGGCTATATGCCGATCAAGTGGAGCCAGGACGATCCAGCCTTCGATAATACGACCGACAATACCAACTCCATTTGCCTGATGCGTTATGCCGAGATACTGCTTAACTACGCAGAGGCGCAGGAAGAACTGAAGAATTATGGTGGCCCGGGATTGTCTGCCGCGGACTGGACGAAGACTATCGGTGCTTTACGCAGCAGGGCAGGTTTAACCGGCGGGTTGACGTTGCCGACGACGGTCGACCCTTATGTTCAGAGCTATTATTCACCTAAGGCGAGCGATACGTATGGCGCATTGACGATCACCGATCCCGTGCTGCTCGAAATCCGCCGGGAAAGAGGCATCGAGCTGGTGCTTGAGGGTTTCCGGTTCAACGACCTCACACGTTGGAGACTGGGGACGTTGTTGGCCAGACCCTGGGATGGCATCTATGTTCCTGCTGTCAATACCAATATCGATCTGGATGGAGACGGCAAGCCTGATGTCTGCTTCTATAATACGAGCACGCCACCCTCTGCCGTATCCGGCGTATCATATGTTCCGATAGGAGGGAACAATGGAACCTCGTTGTCGAATGGAACTTCAGGGCGCATTTATTATCTGAATAATGGGCATCGTAAGTGGTTTGACTACAAATATCTGTATCCGATCCCCTATAACGAGCGGTTGCTCAATTCCAACCTGGTTCAAAATCCCGGTTGGAACTAATACAATGATTATGCATATGAAAAAATGTTTTTTGCTGGCTGCCTGCTGTATTGCAGGTAGCCTTTTGGTTAAGGCGCAACAGGTACGCCATGTCGTGTTGGTCACGATAGATGGTTCCCGGCCCGATTTTTATCTTGACAGCAGCTGGCAGGCGGTACATCTGCGGGAGCTGGCGGCATCGGGGACCTATGCCCGCGGTGTCAATAGCGTTTTCCCGTCCATGACGTATCCTTCACACACGACGATCGTCACGGGGGTACAACCGGCCAAGCATGGCGTGTATTATAATACGGGGCCTAAGGGGATCTATTGGAATGACAGTTCGATCAAGTCGCGGACGCTTTGGCAGGCGGCGGAGGACAAGGGCATGGTGGTGGCCTCACTTTTCTGGCCGGTGAGCGCTGATGCCCCGGTGCAATATAATATACCCGATATCGGGAGCCTGGGCGAGGCGGTACGCGAGAAGTACAGCAAGCCGGTGGGTTTTGTAGATACCCTGAAGGCTGAGGTTTTCGGCGGCGCTTCCCGGATCGAGTATGGCCGGGACGTGAATGTAGCGAAGATCGCGGCGTATGTGATCGATAAGGCTAAGCCGAACCTGATGACGATCCACCTGTTCTCGGTGGATCACAATGAGCATATGGAGGGCCGCGAGGGCCCTGGGGTGCGGGCCGCGGTGCGTGGGGCGGACAGTGCGGTGGGCATCATCATGGATGCGTTGAAGTCTGCGGGCATCTGGGATAGCACGGTGTTGATCGTGACGGGGGATCATGGGTTTGTAACGGTGCATACGCAGGTGAATCCCAATGTATGGCTACAGCAGGCCGGTTTGATCACGAATCTCAAGCAGGGCGACTGGAAGGCCATGTTCTTTTCCGTAGGCGGTTCTTCTTATCTTTATGTGAAAGATGCGGCCGCTTTGGCTTCTGTGGAGCGTATTCTGCGGGAGCTGCCGGACAGCGTGAAGCACTATTTCCGGATCATCGACCGGAAGCAGCTCGATAAGATCGGTGGTAATCCGGAGGTGGCGCTGGCGTTGAGCGGGCTGAATGGCGCGGCATTCGGGAATGCGACGAGTGGAGAGGCGGTGCGGCCGGGGCATGGGGGGCAGCATGGGTATTTCCCCGATTTTTATGAGATCAGGACAGGATTTGTGATCCATGGGCCGGGGGTGCGGGTTGGCGGAGTGATCCCGGAGATGAATGAGCGGGATATTGCGCCGACGGTGGCGAGGTTGCTGGGGTTGAGCTTTCCGAGTGCGGATGGGAAGGCGCCGAAGGAGATATTTATTCCAAATAGTCTGCTAAGATAGCGAGCGGGCGCATTGGGACAGCACGTATAGTAAAAAGTCATCAAACTGTTCCGGTGGGTAACGCCGTAGGCGGGAGTTACGGTCGGACAATCGTTGGCACCATCTAAAGCAAACCTTTAATTCTTCTTCGTTCTTTATTTCGCCCCTCATCATAGTTAGATGGGCGTGCTGTTCTTTGATATCAACTTTTAGATCAAATTGGATTATTTGTTTTAGTCTGATCTTGTCGGCATAGGAGACCTGCTGTGCCTTTTTGGTTTGGGAAATTTGAGTTTTGTGTACCCGATATTGAATGAGTTTTTCTCTTAGGTTTTCAACGGTGAATCGTCGTGCACAGCGGCTGACGAAGTCGTAGTCGCCCGCGTAGACATATTCTTCATTATATCGGATATACTGCTTTTTCAGGCATTGAGCTCTTACCATGATGGTGGGATGGATAAAACAATTCTCCTTCAGCAGGAAAAGACGGATATCGGTAAATGTCAATGGCCTCGGCATGACCCCAATAATTGAACCATCTTCGTCGATGCGGTCTGCCAGTGCGCCAATGAGTCCGACCAGCGGATGCTTATTTAGGTAGTCTACCTGGGTTTGTAAACGATGGGGGTAAGCGATGTCGTCAGCATCCATTACGCAGATATACCGGCCACGCGCAATTCTTAGGCCTCTGTTACGAGCAGCAAAATTTCCTTTGTTGACACCTTGATTGATTCGCACAATTCTAGGGTCTTTATATGAATCGGCAATGACAACGGAATCATCCGTCGATCCATCATCAATTAGAATCAGTTCAAAATTTTCCAGCGTCTGGGAAAGCAGGCTTTCAATTGCCAGAGAAAGGTAGTTTTCAGCATTATACACCGGCATGACGACTGATACTGCACAGTTATTGTTCATGCTAATAAGAAATTATTGTTGATTTACGCCCTTAACGATACCGTAATATAATCGCTGCAGGACATTGATGTCTTTAGTAATCACCAGTGCGTCGGCGCTTAAGCCGTTCTTGAATTGAATCTCCTTGTGTTCGGTTGTGTGCAGTCCGTTCGGCAAAGACACCTGGGCGATAAACCCACTGTCGGTGGCGATTTCAGAAATGAATGATAGTTTGCCGTTTACGAACCCGAATTCATTGTATGGATAAGCATCAAATCGTAATTGCACATTCTGTCCTACGCTAACTTTGCCGAAATTATCCTGTGGAAGATTGATTTCGAGATAGAACTGACTTTGCGGGGGATTAACGAACCCTATGGATTGGTCGGTTTTTAAAAATCGGTTCTCCTGAATGGGCTCGATGAAAACGATTTTTCCATCTATTGGGGAAGTAAGGAGATATTTCCGTTTCCAATCTTCCAGTATACTCTTTAATGTCTGAAGCGCTTGTTGGAAAATGACTGCCTGTTGAGAAAATGAGTGATTAAGATCGGAAATTTCTTTTTCTTTGTCCCGCTGCTGGATTTCGTTTGCAAGAATATTGTCTTCCACCTGCGGAATCGTCAGTTGTTTGCTAATGATTTTGCTTTGTTCATTACGGTAATCCATTGAAGAGATCACGCTGTCTTTATACAACGAAGCGTTGGCGCTATAGCTTATCTTGGAAAGGTCCAGGTCTTGTTGCATCAGTTGCCTTTGGTTGTCCAAACTCATGGCGGTTTTCTTTAAGGAGATCAAGTCCGAATGCATGATCTCATTCTGGCGCCGATAATAGCCATTTATGAAATAGTCCTCGAATTGTTGATAGGCGGTAATAAATTGCTGGTAAGAATCTTGCAATTCTCCCAAATGGCTGAAGTTTTTTGTGAATAGGCCGTTCAACTTTCGGTTTGTTTTAGTAGACAGAAATGAAAGAGCCGAGTCGATCCTAGCGGACAGCACGATCATTTGTAGAGGATCGGCATTGCTTTCCAACCATCCCAGCACTTGATTTTTATTTACCCTATCTCCGTTCTTTACAAATAGCCGAACCAATTTGCCTTCTTGCCGCGCGATGATTTCTTTTGGAGCATTCATGCCAGTGAGTTTTGCCCGCGTCGTAACGATGTCGGGATAATGAACGTACCAGGCTACCGCAGTCAGGATCGTCAACAGCAGAACGATAAATAACAGGCTCCATCTGCTTAGTGCACCAGGCTGTCTCGAAAAGATTTCGTCCATGGCCTCCGATCTTATGGAGGTTTTACTGCTTGATGGTATTACGGTAATTTCGCCGTTTTGATCCGCTTGTAAAGGCATATAGCTAATTTCCAAGTTCCAACTGGTTTCTTACCAATTCAAAATATTTACCCTTTAGTAAGGACAGTTCTGTATGGGTGCCTTCTTCGATGATTTTTCCATTGTGGAGAACGACGATCTTATCGGCATTCTTTACTGTACTTAGGCGATGAGCGATAACGACAACCGTTCGGCCAATGAAAAATTGCTGCAGATTGTTCACAATGACGCGTTCGTTATTTGCATCCAGGGCATTTGTGGCCTCGTCGAAAAACAAGTATTGTGGATCGCGATACAATGCCCTTGCGATCAGGATACGTTGTCTTTGTCCTGCACTTATGCCAACGCCTTCTGTTCCCAGATGAGTATTGAAACCGCTTGGCAGGGATTCTATGAATGCAAGAATATTTGCAAATTTCGTTGCGTCAACAAGGCGCTGATAATCCGGCTGCTCATCGCCTACTGCGATATTGCGTGCGATGCTATCGTTGAAGATAAAACCATCCTGCCGAACGGAACTACACTGCTTGCGCCAGAACGCTGGACTCATATATTTAAGCGGGGCTCCTCCTACTCTAATCTCGCCGGAGTAATCATCATAGAACTTCAGAAGTAACTTCAGCAAGGTGGTTTTGCCGCTGCCGCTCAACCCCACGATCGCAGTAGTCTTGCCTTGCGGAATGACGAGGTCAATATTATCCAATACGGCAATGTCATTGGTTCCAGGATATGAAAAAGTAAGCCCCTTCAGAATAATTTCCTTTGATACAGGCGTCTGCTGCGTGTATATTTGGATCTCTTTGTGTGCGGAATCGTTTTCTTCTTCTTTTAATTGGTGGATTTCATTTAGTCTTTCCAAGCTAATCCTGGCATCCTGACCATTTTGTACAAATGTAACGAACTGCTCCACAGGGCTGGTTAGTTGCCCGATAATGTACTGAATGGCAAGCATTGCGCCTAACGTCAGCTGACCATCGACGACAAGTTTGGCGACGAGAAATGTCATAATGGCATCCTTTCCCTGGTTAATAAATAGAGCGCCAGCCTGTTGGGCCTGGCTATAGCTTAAATTGGTTAAATTTAGCTTAAAGATGCCTGCCTGGATGCTTTCCCATGCCCATCGTTTTAGCTGTTCTGCTCCATTGAGTTTGATTTCCTGCATGCCTTGTACCAATTGTAAAGTGGCAGTATTGCTTTTGGCTGATAAATTGAAAGTTTGGTAGTTGAGCTTCCGCCTGACACGGAGAAACATTCGTATCCAAAGAAAATAGATCGCGCTGCCCGTAATAAATACGAAAAACAACTGAACATTATAAAATACAAGTATTCCTGCATACATGAAGAAATTTACCATCGACAATAATGTGTTCAAGGCGCTTCCAGTGAGGAAATTCTGCACTTGCCGGTTATCGGAAATCCTTTGCAATGTATCGCCCGTATGATAACTGTCGAAGTATGAGATTGGTAAGCGGGTAAGTTTGATCCAGAAATCGGATAAAATAGAGATGTTAACTATCGAGGATACACTTAGCAGGAGTCTGCTGCGAAAGAAGTCGACGATAGTTTTGCTAAAGATGAGCATAAGCTGTGCAATCAAGACAACTGTAATAAAGCTCATATTCCGGCTGTTGACTCCTTTGTCGACAATATCCTGCGTAAGGAACGGCAGCGCCATTTGTAAAAGGGAGGCGATCAATAAAGCGATGAAGATCTGTGCTATTTGCCACTTACTTGTTCTCAGGTACTGAAGGACGAGGCCCCAACTCAGTTGACGCTCGTTTTTTGATTCTCCTTCCTCATCGAAGAATTTCGGCGTAGGTTCGAGCAGCAATGCCGTGCCTAGCCCCACGCCATCGTCGGTTGCGGAAGATATCCATTTATTCAGAAATTCCTTTTTTGTGTATTTAACCAGGCCAATTGCGGGATCGGCGACCTTGAGCGTCTCTCGCTTGCCAAGCATCGATCTGTAACAATCGACGAGAACGACGAAATGTTTTTGTCCCCAGAGAATAATGCAAGGTAGCGGAGCATTTTTGGTCAATTCATGATATGACAGCCGAACTCCCTGGCTTCGGAAGCCTAAGTTTTCCGCCGCTGTGGAAACACCCAGGAGGCTAACTCCGTCTTTGCCGAAACCGGTGGCCTGTTTCAATCCATGGATATTATAGTGCTTGCCATGAAATCTGGCGATCATTTTTAGGCATGTCGGCCCGCAATCCATGGCGTTAAGCTGTCGATAAGTAGGGAACCCCAAAGTCTTTAATTTTTAATGTTTAGAATTTATGTCCAGGGCTATCTCCAATAGACAGGCTTCCAGCCCTTTTCTTTTATCCAGTAAGTGAAAATCTTTTCTCTTTTATCGGCAAAATCCGGCCTGCGCCAGGAAGCGTGCTCGTCCAAGCCGTATGCTTTTTTTAAATTCCCGCAAAGTCCAAATTCTTCCTGGCGCGGGCAAATTGTTCGGACACCACCCTGCATGAATGCAGCGGCGGATAAGTGAATGTCTTCTCCGGTTTCCAGCGTATAAGGTTTGATGGACCAGAAATAGGTCATCCATTCCGCTTTAAGCAGCCAGCTATTACAACCATAATCGACAAAGCTGTCTGCAAAACAGCGGTTGAATCGAGCGGCATCACCGTCGCCAATATAAAATGTCTGTACATGACGAGGATCTCTGATCTCTTCCGGTCGAAAGCTGCCTGGTGGAATTATCCTCCCAGCAGGGGAAACAATCGATTGATGTGCTGAACAGAGCTGCATGCCTTTTTCCAGCCAATGGGCCGAAGGCACTACGTCGTCATCCATAATGAATATGTAGTCCGTTTTTGCAAACAAAGCGAGGTTAAATCTGCCAAAGTATCCGAGATCACTAGTGTTATACTGATAGTACAGATTCGGGTAGTGATCGAGAAGCGAGTAATCAGGCGGCTGATGGCTGCCGCAATGATAAACCCAGATGTGTTCGGGTGGATGAGATTGTTGCCCCAGGACCCGAAGCTGCTCTGAGAGATGCTCTCTTTTCCACACGGTTAGGATGGCGGTAATTGTTGCGTTGTGCGCATTCGGAATCACCTTTGGGACGAATCGCCTTAATGATTGGTGAAACGTAGTCAGCAGCGCATATTTGTCAATATTAGAGAGTTCTATTCCTAGGTGGTCGTCGAGCAGGGCTATTATTTGCTGTAACAGCTGATCTTGTGGTGCAGCCTCTTTCAACGTGAGGATATTGTTTGACCAGCTTTCGAGCCAGGGAAATTCATGGCGTATTTCATCATAGGACCACACATCTCTGCAGATGCTGCTGAAGAAAGTTTCATTCTCCACATATTGACAATCCAAATCGCGTTCATCGACCGGATGTACCCGATCTTGCAGATCGCCAAACTGCTGCAAGTGCTTTGTCAGGCGGCTAAGTGCGTCTACTGCAGCCGTTGTATCTGGTAAAAGAGCGTGCAGGGCCGCTAACAGCATATAGGAATAATAGGAGTCTATGCTTTCTTTGCTGATGGGTTCCGACGAAAATACAGTCACCATGTTGTCACTAATCCATTGGCTAATTATCGCTGTCGTCGGCGATCTTTGTGGGGGAATAGCAAATGGCTCCAATTGGTAGCCGGGTAATTCCTCTCTTGCCGATGTCAGCAGTAAGTCTCTGCAATGTGCCACAGGAAATGTCGAGAGGACCATGCAGCAGCCATGCTCAAGGTTGAAATTAAGAGAAAATCCGATCAGTCTATCCTTCCATCGATAAAGAAAGGGAGATATGTCATGTACTATTAATTGCTGCCAGTTAGCCAGGTCAGAGGACATACTGATACCGACCCAGCAGTTTTCTTCGTTGCTCATATAGAATAAGGTATAACGATTAGACTCGGCTAAGATGTAGAATATAAAAGTGGGGGATACTAAGGGGAGGAAATTATGGAACTAATCATAAGACAAAGTTTACAGGTTTAATTTATCCGGTTGTAGAGATGAGATGTTCGCTTGTTAAAGCGTGATCGCTGTGATTAAAGTTAATAAATTAGTCTATATATCCAAAAGAAGTTTATCTTTAAGATGAGTATGCAACACCTTAACCTATTTACATGATCGTTTACAAAATCTACTTCTCAGCGCCACGTGAAGAGAGTGCACCGAAATCTCTAAGGCTTGTCAATGTTCATTTTAGTGAGTGGTTAACCCGGTTTTCAACCAGTTATCCTATTCCCGTGGACAATAATTATATGGTGAACAGATATGGTGTTGAGAATAATGCATTTGAGATTGATTATTTTCGAATACATCGATTGATATGGGATCATTTTTTGAGTGCCGGGGAGGAATATTGTCTCATTATGGAGGAGGGGGTTCAACTTTCCGTTCCATTCGAAGAATTGCTAACATGCGTTCCGCCATTAGCTGAAATGTGGGATATTGTTTTTCCTTTTGATCGGCTGGAAGATGGAAATGGCCGACAGAGAACTGAAATTTATTCCAGTAGTCTTGGTTTTTTTTGGGGTGGGCATATTTATTTTATTAGCCAGGAAGGCGCCCATAAATTAATGGCTATTGATGCGATCCGTCAACCACTGGACGAAGAAATCCTTCAGATGTCATCAAACGACAAGCTAAACAGTTTCTTTGCCAATACGGAGGCCTTTGTCTATGATGAAGCAAAGTCTCCCAGTCTAATGGCTCGTAAACAATGCCTTCGGGAGACGATCAGGAATTTTTCCGCTTGGAAGGAACAGGACAAGGAAAAGGCGCGGCAGTTGATAAGGTTGCTGAGTATTGCGGCGGGGGAGCTCGAAATCCCGCTGGTGTTGCACGGCGGCACGCTACTGGGCCACATACGACATGGCGGTATTATGCCTTGGGATGATGATATCGATTTTGGAATACCGTGTTCCGAAATTTATCGTTTCCTGGAGGCGATTGAAAAGCAGGGGTTGGTACGGTATTGCAGGATATTTCATGTTAAAAAGAAGTCGGCTTCCTGGTTCTATAAATTCTGGCTGGATGACGGAACAGCTATCGATGGATATGACTATACTTTTCCTTTTGTGGATATATGGCTTTACTATCAGGACGCTGATCATGTCTGGTACGAAGAAGGATATTTTTTCCAGCGGATGCGCTTTCTTCCGTTACAAACAATCCTTTTTGAAGGCAGCCCCTTGCAAATACCGGCTATGCCGCTGGCATCGCTAGATGACCTATATCCTGACTGGCGGGAATATATCCGGATTTATTCCTGGAGCCATCGGAAGGAAAGAAACGTCTTTA
>DASZOW010000309.1:0-8210 GCA_035550615.1 Puia sp. | reverse complement strand
CGCAACACTACCTGTCTTATGCGCTTGGCTTCGATGCTTTCCGTGACATCCATTTCTATCATCATCCACTTTTGACAGCCGATGGCGAGAAGCTGTCGAAGTCGGCGGGAGCTACGTCGATCCGGTATCTGCGGCAGCAGGGGATGAAGCGGGAGGAGCTCTACACGCTGATAGCGCGACATCTGACCGGCCAGCGTCAGGACCTGGTGCGCAACTGGGAAGAGCTGGCGGCTCTGGTGGCGATCAACGCATCGAAGCTCCAGGGATAGGACGTTTGGATAGCCAGCAGGAGACAGGCGGCGCTGACCGAGAATACCGAATAATCTATCGGAGAGGTGATGCCGCGCGAGATGGCCATGGCGATCGCGAAGCAAAGGGTCAGCACGCTGCATGCATAGGCGGCCCAGCGGGTAAACAGCCCGATGATCAGAAGGAAGCCGCCGACGATCTCGATGAAGGTGGCGACGATGGCCAGGAATTCCGCAAGGCTATAGGGAAGAAAGTACATGAGCTGGTGCGCGTAGGGAGAGAAATGATCCCAACTCCCCCAACTGACCCAGGGTTTTCCGTAGGGGCCCCAGGCGCCGAGGCGGTCGAGCCCGAGAAAAAAGAAGCCTATTCCAACGGCCAGTCTTAGATATAACTGAGGAAATCGGGTTAGCGCGGTGGCGCCGGCGGTCCGATGGGAAAGAATCCGCATAAAATTTTTTTCAAATATCGCATTTACTGCGGTGGCTTGCGGGGCCAGATCGGATAAACCGGGTGGGCCAGGCGCCGGTTCCAGCGGCGATTGCAGGTTTTCGGTGAAATGACTATATTCGCGGCGTGAATCTTATTGTCAACATCTTGCGACGTATTGCCGTCATGGGTTTTGGAAAAGTTTTACTATATGGCCAATGTGTTGGAAAAGGTCCTCGATGGACTGATGCGTCGCTACCGGGAGCGGGTTCCTGACGTAGGCGCTATTTTAGATACGATGATCCGGGAGGGATTGATCCGTAATGCCGGAGATGTCGAGAACGATCATATTGCTTTCCGTAGCCTGGGCGTTCCACACCTGGGGATCGCTTCTTTGGAAAAGATCTTTCTCCAGCTGGGATATGTTCGGCGTGACCCGTATTTTTTTCCCGCGAAAAAGCTGAATGCCTTTTGGTATGCGCCGCCCGATCCGCATCTGCCGCGCATCTTCCTCAGCGAACTTCGGGTACAGGATCTTTCCGAAACATCCAGGCGGATCGTAGAGAAGTATACCCGGACTATCCAGGCCGATCCGGTGGATAGCCTGGACCTGACGGAGGCGGCGGCCATCGACCGGTTCCTGCACAGCGGCAACTGGCCCGTGCCCAGCCTGGAAGATTACCGGCAACTGGCGGAGGAAAGCGAATATGCCTCGTGGGCTATCTATAACCGCTATTACCTGAATCATTTTACGATCAGCGTGCACAATCTGCCGGAGGGCTATAATACCGTAGCCGATTTCAACCGGTTCCTCGAGAAGCACGGTTTTGTGCTCAACGATTCCGGCGGCAAGATCAAGACGAGTCCCGACGGCGGGTTGTTACAGAGCTCTACGGTGGCCGGCATGGTAGAGGCAGAGTTTGCCGGCGGTCAGCGGGCCGAGATCCCCGGATCGTATGTCGAGTTCGCCGAGCGGCGGGTGCTTCCTGAATTTGCCCATCTGCCGGCGGGCGAGATCCGCCGCGAGCATCGGCGGGAGGGTTTCGAGGCCGGGAATGCCGATAAGATCTTCGAGAGTACCTTCGAGAGCCAGACGGGCAGGGGACGCTGATCAGCGGGCCGGCGACACGGCGAACTGCAGTACTGTGATCGACAATGCCGGGAACGTTTTTGTGAACGCCTTACCCAGTCCGCGGACCGGCGTTTCGACCGGGACGATCTTTTCCGGATCGGTGATCGAGTTCGTGGCTGTGGGGCTGTCGGCCTTGAGCGTCCAGGAGTCCCCGTCTTTGGCAACCCTGGCAGCGCCGGCGATGTCGATGCTAAGCCGCTGGCTGGTGGACAGCGTATTGACGACCTTAAGATAGAGGATATTCTTGGAACTATCGAGCGTGGCGGAGAAGAACATCGCGTCGATGGTTTTGGGCTGTCTGCCGGCGGCGGAGTCACGTGCGCTGAGCTTTGTCAGCTGCGTCGGGATATTCTCCGGCGTCAGCGGAATGATCTTATTGCCGAGATGGTTGCTGAAAAGCACTTGTGCATAGTAGGAGGGTGAGCCGTAGACATCGAGGGCGTCGTAGCCGATGAGATCGCTTCTCCACTGCATGCCGCCGGGGTTGACGTTGACGAAGAGCGGGGCATAGCTGGCCATGATGACCAGATCCGAGTTGCGTTCCATGCCCGTCATCCATGCGGCGTCGCCGAGGGCGGCGTTGAAATTCGGGGTCGGTTCGCCTTCCCGGGTGGCCCATTCCCCCACAAAGATCTTGGGGCCGCTGCGGTCGTAGTGATCATATTGACCCGCGTTCTCTTCCATCTGCGATGCGTTGCGATAATAATGCTCGTCGACGATCTCCGTTTTTTCCGGCGAGTGGAATCTTGCGCCCAGAAAATCCTTGCCACCGACGGTCGAGATGATCTGCAACTGCGGATATTTCGCTTTTATGGCGTCATAGAACTGAGCGTATCGGCGACCATAGCTGCCGGAGAGGTCGAAACCATCCTCATTCCCGATCTCGATGTAATGCAGCGGGAAGGGTTTGGGGTGGCCGTCTTTTGCCCGCTGTGCGCCCCATTTGGTGTTTACGTCACCCGTGACATATTCGATCTCGTCGAGCGCGTCGTCGACAAAGGGTTGTAAGAACGGACCTGCGTCAAGATAATCCCGGTTCAGCACATATCCCGCGAAGACGGCCAGCAGCGGTTCCATGTCGAGGTCTTCGCACCATTCCAGGTATTCCAGCAGACCCAGGCCATCCGTGGAGCGATAGTGCCAGGGGCTTAGATGACCGGGACGTTGTTCCAGGGGACCGATGGTCTTTTTCCACTCGAAGCGCGTGGAGAAGGTGTTGCCTTCCAGATAATTTCCGCCGGGAAGCCGTAGAAAGTTCGGTTTCATGGCGGCAAGCATTTTCATGATATCGGGGCGGTTGCCGTTAGCCCGGTCCTTGTAGGTCGGAGGAAACAGCGAGACGAGACTGAACCAGTAGCTGCCGGGCGTCTGTGTAGTGAT
Organism: Puia sp.; assembly: GCA_035550615.1. Lineage (GTDB taxonomy): Bacteria > Bacteroidota > Bacteroidia > Chitinophagales > Chitinophagaceae > Puia. Next base: position 5,020 of record DASZOW010000309.1, on the reverse strand, counting down.
GACAAAGCGGGCGTTGGCTGTGGGCGTGATATTGGCGGCGGTGGTCAGCGTGAATTTATATTGTTGCCACTGCGTAGAGGGCTCCGCGACCTCGGCGGAGGCATAGGTGGTTTTGCCGTCGGGGCTTTCGAGGGCAACCCTTAGAGGTTGGGCGTTCGCCGTGCCGGCGTTTCCCGCGGCATACTTCGTATAAAAGCTACCGTGATAGGTGTTAGCGGGCCGGATGGCCATGCCCCAGAAACCCTGGTTGGCGATACCGCTGTGGCCGTTTGCGTTATGTACGTCGAGGCGGAGGGAAACGGGAAGCGCTTCGCTGATACCGTCTTTATGGTCGAGACTGATCGAGTCGTTGCTGCCGGGGGTTTCAATGAGAGACCAGAAAGCGGCTTTATGAGTGCTGTCTTTGAAGGTACGGTTACGGATCAACTCACCGTAGAGGCCGCCTTCGTAGGAGAAGTTTATCTCTTCCGTCATCAATCCATAGAGACGGGGACTTACGTTGCGGGCTTGCTGGTCCAGGTGGAGGGTCAGTCTGGCAGGGTTCTGGGCGTGGAGCTGAAGGGAGGCGCAGTAGATGATGGCGACGACGAGGAAACGCAAGCAATTCGGCATGAGTATTGGTTTTGGCGAATCAGTTAATCGAATAAATGTAAATATAACATTTGTTCCTTTTGCGCTCAAAAAATGTTTAACATTTTCGGCCGATGCGTGCAGATGGGGCATATTTTTTCGACGAGACGTTTTTTTCGGATTGATTTTCAGTGATCTATTTTTCCGGGTCGACCCGGATCTTTTATTGGCATTTCTCATTGTTTCTTTGTTGTCATGAGAAAGAAGGCGGGGCGCCCAAGGAAGGCTGTCAGGCGGGAAAAAGCAATAGCGTTTTGTATAACATTGGAACAGTATGCGATCATCCAGGGCCGGTTGGAGGCGGCAAGCATGTCTATTACCGACTATATGCGGCAAGCGGCCTTTACGGCGGAGGTAAAGGCCAAATGGACGGAAGAAGAGCGGATGATGGTGAAGACATTGATCGGGATGTCGGCGGATCTGCATCGGTTGGCCGAAGGCCCGGGAGCCGGTTTTTGCGGTGATCCGACCGCTTTCTTTGGTGCGCTGCGCGATGAGATGGATATGATCATTAAATACCTATGTCATGATCGATAAATTGTTTCGAACAAATAAAAGTTTCGCCGAGACCTGCGAATATCTCTGCCAGGATCAGAGCCGTAGCCAGGTATTGGCCGCGGAAGGCGTCAGGACGCATGATTACCACCTGATGGCGCAGGACTTCGAATGGCAGCACCGGATGATGCCGGACAAGGAGAAGGCGGTATTTCACAGCATATTGAGTTTCCCACCCGGGGAACGGCCGAAGGATGCCCAACTGGTCGAAATCGCGCAGAGGTATCTGCAGAAGATCGAGATGGTCAATACGCAGTATGCGCTTGTGAAACATACCGATAAGGCGCATCTGCATGTTCATATTATCGCCAACAAGGTCAATAATGACGGGCGGCGGGTGAAAGAGGACTTCATCTATGAGCGGTCGCTATGGGTGACGAAGGAGCTGACCAGGGAATATGGGTTCCGGCCGGAGAACGGCAAGCACCTTGACCTGACGCATCCGGAGGCGTTGCCGGAACCGGATGCCAAGCGTTATCGCATTTATACTGCAATCCGGGAGCAGTTGCCAGAAAGCCGGAGTCTCGAGGAGCTAGAGGAGCGGCTATTGCGCCAGGAGATCTCGATGCGATACCGGGTGGATGCGCATACGGGTAAGCGTCTTGGCGTCAGTTTCCACTTCGAGAACCGGAGCTTTAAGGGAAGTCGGATAGACAAGGACTTTTCGCTCAAGGGTTTGGAGCGGACGCTGGTGTTGCAGGAGCGGCGGTTACAAGAAGAGAAGCTGAAACAGTCGTTGACGGGGACGATGGACCGGCTGGCGAAGGGCAGGCCGGGGGGATGGGATGAAAGGGAGAGTATGCGCAGGCGGCAGGAGCTGAAGGACCGGCTCGATAAGGCGGAGGAGGAGCGGCTTGAGCCGAAGCTGAAAAAGGGTTTGGAGCAGGAAGAGAGGCTTCGGCAGGAGGAGGATCTGCAGCTGGATCTGCGTCATGAGCAGCGGCAAGTACATCGGCGGGGTTTGCGGCTTTAAGATTATTCATTTTAAAAAAATAGGTTATGGAACAAAATGGGAAAGCAGACATTTCCACGACCGGCTTAACTGCCGGTGCGGCGCCGGAGAGCCTGGATATGTCGGTGATCGGGGTGGTCGATCAACTGCTGATCGGGTTGACGGATAAAGTCCTGAATGTGGAGACGGCCACACGGGACAATATTGCACAGGTCAGGATGATGGCAAATTCGGTGGAGCTGGTGCGGGCGATACCGGGGAAGATGGAGGCCGTGGAGAAGCAGGTGAGCGCGTGGCGGGGAGAGATTGGTGGATTGAGGGACGAAAACCGGGCATTGCAAGGGCAAGTCAGCGGTTTAAGGGACAAGATTGCCGCGTTGGAGAGGAATGTCAACGATTCGACAGCGTCGGCTAAGGTTTTGACTTCATCAATCACACTATTACACGGAGAATTGAACCATTATTCCAAGGAGATTGCCGGGTTTAGCGGAGGGAAAGTATATCATAAGCATCAACTGGATTCGTTCGCCATTATCGTTGTCATGCTGGTGATCATAGTCGGTGTTTTAGGCGCTTCGACCTATAGCATGCGGAGGGATGTGAATCAATACAAGGCCAGCGATATCAAATGGCGGGGCGCGAAGCTGTTTGCTTACGGGGTAATGCGATCTTATCTGGATACCGTGGAACAGCGGTATAACCGGGAGCCGGAAGATTTCGGAAATGGTGTGACGAGAGAAGAGGCAAGGCTGGATTCATTGGAGCAAAGTAAGCAGGAACTACAGGAGCGGCAGCGGGAAGTGGATCAGAAGAAGGATGAGATCGAAGAATTACAAAAAAGAAAAACGAAATAGGTTTCGACATCATTGCCGGCTTTCGATCTGCAGAATTTTTCTGTCGGCTATTTCGGCGATCTTCCGGAATCCAGCTTTGCGGAATTTTTCGGCGAGATTGGTGAGAGTATTGATGAGTTCCTGGCGTTCGCCGGGGGTGTTGAAGTCATAAAGATCCTTGTTGGTATAGTCCTTAAGCATTTCCTGCCAGGAGCTTTTAGGCTTGCCGGTGAGAGCTTGCATGAGCTCGCTGATGGCTTCGAATCTTCTGGGTTTTTCCCAGTCGATGCGTTCGAACTTACCATTTTCGGCGAGAAGGTCGAAGACGATGAGGATCTGTTTTTTCGAGAAGACGTCTTTTTCTTTGCCCTGGGCCGCTTTTGCGGGTTGTTCTTTGATGACCGGATGCACGTGGAATTCGTTTTTTGAGAGATTGGTATGGTGCAGATGTTCCTCGTTGAGCTGTACGAAGACCCGGGAGGCGGGTTGCTGGATATGAGCATAGGGAAACCGATTGTCCCGGATCTGTTCCATGGCATTCAGGAAGGCCTTGTCGAAATCGTTTTCCGAATCGGTGAGGAATTGCTGAAGGATATGGGAGGCTTCGTGAAGAAGCTGGCGGTTGATAGTTTGAATTTCCACGTTCCGTTCCGCATACCCGAAGCTAAAGATCGAGAAGTACCAGGCGGTGCAGCGAACGAGGAAGTATTTGACACCATGCAATGCCCTATGATGCAGGATATAGGAGCGTTCCAGGGAAAGGTCCGTTGTATTGGAGCTATTCTTCTGTTTGAATATTTGGAAAAGGCGATAATGCCCAAGGAGCCGATTGGCTAAGCATAGGTTATACCAGCCGGTCCATTCGAGGATTTGGCAGTGAATATATCCTGTGTGACTATTCCAGCGGTCAATGACTTTTAAATTAGCCTTGGAGGGCTCTTTGGGATGGAAGAGATTAAGATCCATTAGGATAAGTTTTGGTCGAAATTAGGGGAAAATGGTTGTTGTGTCATGGTACTATAAGTTATACTATAACTTTTTGACACGGCACGGATATGCATGGAAGATGACACTAAACTGTTTAAGTTTACACACTTAGGCTGCAATCTGGCCAACTATACGGATAATTCCGGGGATGCGCATTTCTACAGAGACACCCTCTCTTTCCAGAGATAGCCCCATTTATTCCGAAGATTGTATTTTTGGAGATATGAAGAAATTATCCTTGAGACCGATGCTGCTGGCCGTGGTGCTGGGGCTTCTGGGTGTTCCGGCGGAGGCGAAAGTGCCGACAGGGCTGCAAAGGCAGGTGCATGGGAAGGCGGGGCCGGGACCGCAGGGGCAGGCGGGGCTGCAAACGCTGGGACAGCGAACGCAGGGGAAGGCGAGGCGGCCGATGATTTGGCCGCATCATAAACAGGCGGTTATCGTGCTCACGTATGACGATGCGCTGCTGTCGCAGCTGAATGTGGCAATACCGCAACTGGAAAAGGCGCGGCTTAGGGCTACGTTCTTTTTGACCAGCGATCTCGACTATAATACTATCCCGCGGTGGCGGGCGGCGGCCAGGAAGGGCTTCGAATTGGGAAATCATACCTTATTCCATCCGTGTGCCAGCACGAGCGATAACCCGGTGTCATCGGCGGGGTATACACCGCTGCGGATGGTCCGGGAAGCGGAGGTGATGAACTGGCTGCTGTTCGCCATGGACGGCAAGACCCAGCGGACCTATGCCTACCCATGTACCGAGACGACGGTGGGCGGGGGTACGGACTATGTGGATACCCTGAAGGCTCACAAGGTGGTAAAATATGCGCGGATCGGCGGAGACACGGACGCGGTGATCACGGATTTTGCGCATCTGGACCCCTACAGGGTCCCTTCCCTGGGACTCGAAGATAGCAGCAGCGCGAAGATGGTCATCGATTTTGTCAAATCGGTCCAGCAGCGAGGAGGCATGGGCGTCATCATGTTCCATGGGATCGGCGGGGATTATATTACGACTGCGGCAGACGTGCATCAGCAGGTACTGGATTATCTCGTTGCCAAC
>DASZOW010000308.1:0-5177 GCA_035550615.1 Puia sp. | reverse complement strand
GATCAGGCTTTTAAACCAAACGTTTCCCCGCCTTTTCGCAACAGCCGCCTTTTGGAAGTGTTCTCCGGTTTCCAGCGTGAGACAGAAGCCCGACCGCCAGATATTTTTCAGCTCATCGGCCGACATTTCCATTATGCCTCTTCCCGGATCTCCCACCGTAAAGATCGTCCGGCCTTTGTCCGTGGTGTGGCCATAACAAACGATATAATGCTGCAGGAATTCATCCAGGTGTACATGTAGAATCAGTGGACCGGGGTGTTGGATCAATGCTTCCATGTCCGCCTGGCAGCCCTGCGTTATAAATCCGATGCAGGTACCCGCCTGGGACAGGCCGAGCAGGGTGGTGCCGGTAACATTGGTGCCGCTTATATTGCGTAAATTCTCGAGGCTGTTCTCGCCGCCATAATACCGCACCAGGGAAAGGAGACATGCGACGCCGCAATCCGATTGGTCGTGCTGCAAAACGAATGTCCGCCGTATGTGCTTCAGCTCTTTGGTTTCCATATCGTGCTATTTTACGGTCAGCGTACTATCGATCAACAGATTATCCACTTTGGTCTCGCCGATAAATTTATTGATCAGTTTCCCGTTCTTATATATGAGGAAAGTCGGGATCATCCCGGCGCCAAACGTTCCGGGAAAGGTCATTTTCGGGTCGCGGAGCATAGTAATGCCGGGCATTGTATTCAACCGGTAGTCCGTATAGAATTTTGCCGTGGAAGGGCTATCTGCAATAGTCACCATGAGTATCCTGACCGAATCGAACTGTTGTTTGTGCAGCACATAGCTTTTAGCCATGTATTGGCAATGATCGCAGTCGGGGCTGAATAACATGATGATCAGGCGGCGTTTGTCGTTTGCCACGCTGTCACGGTTAAACACCGTATTGTCCAGTTTGTAAAAGGAAAACGGAGGGAGGGACACGATGGCGCTTGCTATCATTTCCTTTTTTTCCCGAATCCGGAGGATCTTATAGCCCAGAAAGCCGATAAGAAGCGCAACTATGGTAATGACCAGGATCGCGAGCAATTTTCTCATGGCTTAACTGAATTGAAGGGTTATAAAAACAACGATCAGCATCCAGATGAGCATGGAGACGCCATAGGTAGCTGCGACGATCGAAAAAGACTGGTCCCACTTGCGGTTTGTCAGGGATCTGATCCCGAATGCGAGGAGGACCCAGTAACAGACCTCGAAGAGGTTGATCTGCTGCAGGGGATAGATGAGGTACCGCGGAATTTTATGAATATCCAGCAGTTGAATGGCCGAAAGCGGATAAAAAGATTGAAAGTCGAGGGGAGAGGATGTCGGCCGAAAAATAAACCAGACTGTCCGGATGAGGGTAACGATCAGCGCAACGCCATCGGCAATAATTACGATCCTGAGACAGCTGCCAAAGCTCACATTTGCCTTGGACAGCAAGAGTCCTGCAAAAATAACGGAGGCGAAGATGGCGCATCTGAGCAGGAGAAAAAGCGGCTGCACGATGTAGCTTACCCATTGAAACCGCTGATTCCGTTGGATGAGCTGGTCTATTCTTTCCGAATCCAGCGTGTTTTGGAAAAGAGAATAATAGAAATCGGAGGTATAAACATACCGGTTGGCCAGGAAGGTCAAGAGGATGTACATGACTGTATAAGCAAAGAAAACATACCAGAACTTGAACGCATAAAAATCTTCTGTTTTGGCTGTCGTATCCATGTCGATAGGTTTAATGGTTATGGTTGAATATCAATTGAAAAAATCCAGTCGTAATTTATTTAGCAGGGACCGGTGGTTATGATAAATATAAATGAATAGCGTTATGGCGATGATCATAATAGCGATGATCGTCAGATCGAAGAAAAGGGTCCCGTTATAAGAAAAGCCGAGGAGCATAGCCGGGATAAGCAGGCTGAATGAAAAGATCTTACTTGTCTTTCCCCTGATGCGATTGAAATCCAGGCCTGACGGAACGAAAAAATATTTTCTGAAGGAGCTGATAATACCAATGGGTATACAGAGCGCCGTTGTGGCGAGATATGAGAGGATGATCTTTGTTTCGAGCATGTGTCCCAGTAAAAGCGTCGCAAAGGTTATCGCCAGGTCGAGCAATAATGCAGGCAGAAGAAAGTTGAGATAGATGCGGATCTGGCGCCTGGTGTCGCTTCCGGACAGCAGGTTGTTCATGGCCACAGGATAGAAGTATCCCCAGAGGTTGTTATAGACATAGGAAAACAGGATAATCGGTGTGATGATGCAGACGATGAAAGGCGCTTTGTCCAGGACTTCATCGAGGCTGTTCCCTTTGGTAAATATAAAGGCGGCTATGATCAGTACCTTGAAAAACATGCCTACGGCGAGCACGGTAAGAAAGGGCCTGTTGCCGGTCAATATGAGCAGGTATGGGCTGCGGGCTCCTGATCTCGCGGTCGAGGTGACGCGGTTGGCCTTAGCCGGGGAGGATAGCCGGTCTTCCGCCGATCCCGGTTCATAGAAATAAAAATAGAGCATGGTCAGCACTAGCAGGACGGCTGCCAGGCAGGAATTCATGTAAGCCGGGTCGAATCCATAATAATGACGCAGGCCTAAAAGCGATACCGTAAAGAGAAGGACCAAAATTATGGTATGAAGATAGATGCGCCAGGATAGAGCGTTCACGAGGCTTTCTCCCGTGATTATACCTATGGCAAGCAACAAGAGGAGCGTCGTCAGTGTTCCCGAAGGCAACCCCCTGGAAAAGCCGTAGAAAAACAGCAGGAACAGCAGGTAAACAGCATTTCTAGTTTTGCATAAGCCCATGGCAACAAGATCCAGCGTAGCGACAAGGAGTTTGCCTTGTGGATAGTAAGGGCTAATGAAGGTAGTTTTTAGTGCGAAGCCTGGGAAAAGCCGGAGCAATACAGGAGCTATCAGCAGCGAGCAGTCCATGCCCTTTAACAGGTTGAGCGATGTGGCGACGCCCGGCGTATGATGACCGGCACTTAGATTGTAGAGCATGGCCAGGGCTATGCCATTAAACAGGAACATGGCCATCAGGAGGCCGTCCGTTACGAGGCCTTTCCAGTTATATTTAATGGAAAAATAGCGGGTCACTCTTTTATATATCAAAAACCTCAGTAAAAGCATATTAAACGACTAATTCGATCAAGGAAGAATTATCCAGCGGCGGCGACAGGAGCTTTATCAGCTCCGTGTCTATATCGAGGTTATCTTTTTTGAATGAGGCCAGGGTGTCATTGAACACCAGGCTACCATTATGGAGTATTCCGATATGGGAAGCTATTTTATCAACGTATAACAGGTCATGTGATGAAACGATCATTACCCGGTCCGGCGAGCGATATGCGTTGATGAACTGGCATAATTTATCACAGGCGACGGGGTCCAGGCTGGCAAAAGGTTCGTCGAGAATCAAAAAGCGGGGTTTATGCATGATCGCGGAGCAAAGGACCAGTTTTTTTTGCATCCCGGAGGAGTAGCTTTTCGACGGAGCCGACAGATCCCCCTCGTTATCAAAAAAGAAGTCGAGTAAATGTTCGGACTGGATGGCTATTTGATCTTTGTCCATTCCGTACAGCAATCCTGTCCACATCAAAAAGTCTTTTGCGTTCAATTCGCCTATCAGCTGGTCGAATTGGCTTTGCACGCCGGTTTGGCGTTTTATGCGAATGGGATATTGTGTATAGGACAGACCATCGATCAGCACTTCCCCGGCAGATGGCTGGATAACATCCGTCAGGATATTGAGCAGGGTACTTTTGCCCGCGCCATTTTTGCCCAGCAGGCAATAGACGCTGCCTGCTTCGATCGTCAATGACAATTCCTGGAAAACGAAGCTGTCATTGTTTTTATATTTTTTTCCGACATTTTTCAATACGACACTCATCAGGGTGCTCCTCTTTTTCGTTGTTGCATGTATGTGTAGATACCGTAGACCAGGTATCCGATCCCCACGCCCAGGCAGCACAGCGCTTTCACAGATAAACTATCAGATGTGGAATAAGTGTATGCGCCAAAGAGAATGAACCCCAGGGCGAGGAGGAATTTGCTATAGACCTTTTTCATGAAAATAGGATTCGACATAATGGTAGAAAAGATGTGGCAGACCCGATGGATCTTACCACATCTAATTAAATAGTATTATTCTTACTTATCAATCAGGCAGGAAAGCGGCGCCGCAACCGGCGGCTGCGAGTGCGAGCCCTGCGCCGGTTTCAGCGGTAAGAATGCCTGCGGCACACAATGCACCGGCGGCCAGGCTAGCCCATGGGAAGCCCCCTTGAACTGTTGCCAGTTCATTTTCATTTAAAACCTTCATGTCAAAAAGTTTAGTGTGTGTTAATAACTGTGAAGAATTCGATGAGACATTACTAGAATAAAGATGCACAGGCTATGGCGGTTCCCTCTCCAAAGGCAACGGCAAGCTCGGGTTGTGCGATGATGGCTACGACCCCAAATCCACAAGCGAAAGCAGCGATATTGATACCGCCGTTAATTTGGGCCATTTGTTCGGATTCTAGTTTTTTCATGTTACTTAGGTTTAATTGTTTAATGTTTAATGGTGAACTCGATTAGGCCTATCGAATGCTTAAATCTAATCAAAAAATTTCAAGTCGAACAAAAAAAAGTATATAAATATTGTAACGTAATTTTACGAATACATCAACTGAACTTTAAATTATCGTAATGCAGATCATTAACCCGGCTACTGAAGAGATCATTGGTCAGCTGATGGAAGATACGGAAGCCTCCATCGGACAAAAGTATAACGCGTTATGCGTCGGCCAGGAGCATTGGGCGATGTTGGGGTTAGCCGAACGGGTAGCATGTATCGAGCAATTTTATGCAATGTTGGAGAGCGAGAAGAAAGTGCTGGCCGAAACATTGACGCAAGAAAGCGGCAAGCCTTTGCAGCAATCCTATAATGAATTGAATGGGGCGAGGTCGAGGATCCGATGGCTAGTGGATCATGCGGCGAAGTGGCTTGCGGAGGAATGGATCGTCAGCGATGGTGCGACGCGGGAAAAGATCGTGTATGAGCCTTTAGGTGTGATCGCGAATATTTCGGCGTGGAACTATCCGTACCTGGTTGGCGTGAATGTATTCGTACCTGCATTGCTGGGTGGCAATGCCGTTTTGTACAAGCCTTCGGAATATGCGACGTTGACGGGTTTGCAGATCCAACGATTGCTGCA
>DASZOW010000307.1:0-2729 GCA_035550615.1 Puia sp. | reverse complement strand
CGCTTTTGCTGCCCTGAAGTTTACCTTTGGTGTCGGTGACCTTGAGCGTAAAGCTGGATTGAACAGCCGTATACGATTTGAGCTTGGCGCTTAGCCCATCCAGCACTTTTTTCGCATCGGGATCGCTCTTGCCGAGACTATTGTTCTGAGCCTGGGCAACCAAACATAAACATCCAAGGAGTATACTGAGCAAGAAAGGTTTTCTATTCACGGTCATTTGTTTATTCGGCGCGAAGATAGCTCAAAAACCACGAACCCGGGGTTTAAAGGGCATTAAAACTACGGATTCAGGTATTGATCCAGCTCCATTTCGCTTTTTATTAAAACATCCCGCGGTTTGCTGCCTTGTCCCGGCCCTACGACCCCTGCAGCTTCGAGCTGGTCCATGAGCCGACCGGCACGGTTATAACCCAGCTTCATCTTCCGCTGGATGAGAGATGTCGACCCCAATTGGTTCGCCACGATGAGCCGGGCCGCATCTTCGAAGAGCGGATCTCTGTCGCCGAGATCGAAATCCTTGGCCTCCATCTCTTTTTCATCCACATACTCCGGCAATTTATATGCCTCGGGATAACCCCGCTGTTTGCCGATGAACTGGGTGATCTCTTCGACTTCAGGCGTATCGACAAAGGCGCATTGAAGCCGGGTGATCTCGCCGTTGTAAGAGATGAGCATATCCCCCTTGCCGATAAGCTGATCGGCGCCGCCGGCATCGAGGATGGTGCGCGAGTCGATCTTGGAAGACACCTTAAAGGCGACGCGGGCAGGGAAGTTGGCCTTGATAGTGCCGGTAATGATATTCACCGACGGCCGCTGGGTGGCGATGATCAGATGGATGCCCACGGCCCGCGCCAGCTGCGCCAGCCGCGCTATCGGCATCTCGACCTCTTTACCCGCAGTCATGATCAGGTCTGCGAACTCGTCGACCACCAGCACAATAAAGGGTAGATACTGATGTCCCTTCTGCGGATTCAGCCGCCGTTTGATAAATTTATCGTTGTATTCCTTGATGTTGCGGGCATTGGCTTCTTTGAGCAGATCGTACCGGTTATCCATCTCGATACACAGCGCATTCAGCGTATGCACGACCTTTTTTGTATCGGTGATAATGGCCTCTTCCTCGCCCGGTAGCTTTGCCAGAAAATGTTTTTCGATGATCCTGTAGATGCTCAGCTCTACTTTTTTCGGGTCCACGAGAACCAGCTTTAGCTGGCTGGGATGTTTCTTGTAAAGCAGCGATACCAGGATCGCATTGAGGCCTACCGATTTCCCCTGACCAGTGGCGCCGGCCATCAGCAGATGGGGCATGGACGAGAGGTCGACGATGAAATTCTCGTTGTCGATCTTTTTCCCGATGGCGATCGGCAGGTTGAAATTGCTGTGCTGGAATTTGTCGGAAGAAAGCAGGGTGCGCATGCTCACCACTGTTTTTTTAACATTGGGAACTTCGATCCCGATGGTGCCTTTTCCGGGGATTGGCGCAATGATGCGGATACCCAGCGCCGCCAGGCTAAGCGCGATGTCGTCTTCCAGGTTCTTGATCCGGGAGATGCGGACGCCGGCCGCGGGGACGATCTCGTATAAGGTGACGGTAGGGCCGACCGTGGCGCTGATCTTCGAGATAGAGATGTCGTAGTTCTTAAGGGTATTGATGATCTGGTTCTTGTTGGCTTCCAGCTCGGAAGGGTCCTGGACGATCTTGTCGCTGCCATGGGCTTCGAGCAGATCCAGACCGGGGTATTTGTAATCGCGCAGGTCCAGCGTGGGTTCGTAGTCCGGCATGTTCTCGGGCAGCAGCGTCGTTTCACCTTCGCTTTCCGGCTCCTGCGATTCGATGGGACTCGTCTTGATCTCCAGCTCGATGTTTCCCGCGGCGGGCTTTTTTGCGACAGGAGGAATAGGCGGGATGGTCAATGGCGGTGGTGGCTCTTCACCGGGCTCCTCGTCGGCTTCTTCCTCCGTTTCTCCATTGATAAGAGGCTCCCCGGGATTGTCGATGTCGAAAGGGGCCTCTTCTTCTTCATCTCTTTCTGTTACGGTGAACTCGATGAGCGGCTCTTCGTCGGGATGCGGCGCGATGGCGACCACGCCTCCATCCTCTTTCAGGACGTTGCCCTGGCCCCTGGTCTCGCTAAAGGCTTCGTCTACGAATAATTTCGCGCCCTTCTTATTCTTTCCTTTTGGTTCGGGTTGCGTCTCGGCCTCCATCTCTTCCAGTTCGGGAACCGGAACCGCCGATCTATCCCTGGCCGGCAGCTGCGGCATTTTGAATACGGGGTTGAAACGCCAGATCACCCAGGCAAGCCCCGCCACCAGCAGGAGCGCCGCAGTGCCGATCCACCCGAGGACATGTGTAAGCCAGTCGCTCACCATGCTGCCTACGGCGCCGCCCCATGCAAAGCTGTTGCCCGCCGTAATAAAGGCAAAAGCCACCGAAAAGAAAAGCAGGCCGGAAAGCACATAGCGGATATTACGCGAGATCGAAAACACACGCCGTGCAAAAAGCAGGTTGACGCCTACGATAAAGAAGAACGAGCAGAAGAGATACGACGCCAGGCCAAAACCGTTGAAGAAGAATTCATACGACACGAGAGCGCCCAGGTTCCCCAATAGGTTGGCCGTCTTTGTGCTGCGGGACCAGAGCATGGAGACGCCATGCAGCACCTTATCCTGGTCGTCCTGCCAGGTAAAAAGAAAAGAAGTAAAGGCGATGAAAAGAAAAAGGGCCA
>DASZOW010000306.1:0-6117 GCA_035550615.1 Puia sp. | reverse complement strand
TGCTTACGCCGCCGTGGGCGCCGAGATTGTCGCCGCCGTGTCCTGCGTCTATGGCGATCCGCAGCTTACGGATATCGAGCACAGCCGGCTGGCGGCGGATGCGGATCACCAGGTGTCTGCCGGTGCTGTCGTACGACAGCGCATAGCCCCAGTGTTGCCGATGTTTTAGCTGGATGTGGATGCGAAAGACGTCGTCTTCGATCTGTTCGTACCAGGTATTCCGGATCTCTTTGGCGGTGTTGAGCTGACTGATCCAATTGGTATTGCTGGTGACCCCGAAGACGTCGACGATTACGCGGGAGGGGTCCAGCAGTTGCATGCTTCGATAGGGATAGCGGTCATCGAGCGTCAGTGCAACGTAGTCCGATGCGGAGTCTCCGTATACCCGGATGGCGCCGGTGAGATGCGAGTTATGCGGAACAGGGAGATTGGATTCCTTACCCAGAAGCTCGACGCTGTTCTTGGCGATATATCCATAGTGCAGGGTAGAGAGCCGGACCTTGTAATCAGTATTGAAGCTGTCGACGATCTTCAGCAGGATGCTCGAATCCAGAAAGCCCATTTTGGCGCCGCCGAGACGATCGTCGCCGATGCCATATTCCAGGAAGGGAAGGGGGCCTTTGGTTCGGGCGAGCCATATGCTGTCCTGGGAGAAGCCGGAAAGGGTGGACAGGAGAAAAAGGAGATAGAGGGCTGGTTTTCGCATGCTGAAAGTTAACAAAAAAGAAAACAGCGTCCGAAGCTGGAGCGCTGTTTCTTCTCGTGGTTCTCATGTATGACCCGCAAGACTCGTCCTATAGTGGATATTTATTATCGTTGATCAGCTTGTCGGCGATCCGGCGTCTGGCCGCTTTGCTGTTGTAAGGTTCCGTTTTTGTAAATCGTTTGAGGCCCAGGAGCATCATCCGCTGTTCGTCGCCCTCGGCGAAGGCGTTGATCGCATCTTTTCCGGATTTGTCGATGCTGTCGGCTGCATCGTAGAGAAAGGTACGCATGATGTCGAGCTCGAAGGCGGCGCCGTTCTCACCCCGTTGGTCCGCCAGTTTCCAGGCCCGCAGCAAGGCGCTTTCCGCTACAAAGGTAATGATCATCATGTCGGCAATATTCATCAGGATCTCCTGTTCGGCCTCGAGCTTCGTCATCAGTTTCTGGACGGCGGCGCCGGCAGTCATGAGAATGGCCTTCTTAAAATTCTGGATCAGCTTTTTCTCTTTGGCAAAGGGAGAATCTTCGCCGCTGCCGAAATCGGGGATGCTCATGAGCTCTTTGGAGACGGCCATGGCCGGCGCCATGATGTCGAGACGGCCTTTGATGGCGCGTTTCAGAACCATGTCGACCGTAAGCAGGCGGTTTATCTCATTGGTGCCCTCATATATCCGGTTAATGCGACTGTCACGATAAGCCTTTGAGATGACGTATTCATCGCTATATCCGTTACCGCCGTGGATCTGTACGCCCTCGTCCACCACCAGGTCCAGCATTTCGCTGCCGAATACTTTGAGGATGGCGCATTCGACCGCATATTCTTCGGCCGCGCCAAGCACGGCTTCGTTAAAGGGTTTGCCTTCGGCTGCGAGCCGAACTTCTTTGTCGTCGATCCACCTGGTGGTGCGGTACAATGCGGTTTCGGCCGTCCAGATGCGGATGGCCATCTCGGCGAGCTTATGTTTGATCGCGCCGAAATTTGCAATCGGCGTCTTGAACTGCTCGCGTGTTCTGGCATAGTCGATACAGGTGGTAGCCGCGCGTTTGGCGCCGCCGGCTGCGGCGGCACAAAGTTTCAGCCTGCCGATATTAAGAATGTTGAAGGCGATGATATGTCCTTTGCCGATCTCGCCAAGCAGATTTTCCACGGGGACTTTGCAATCCTGGAAATACAGTTGTACGGTCGAGGAACCCTTGATACCCATCTTGTGCTCTTCGGGTCCCTGGGTAAATCCTTCGAAACTCCTTTCCACGATAAAGGCGGAGAATTTGTCTCCGTCGATCTTGGCAAAGACTGTATAGATGTCGGCAAAGCCGCCGTTGGTGATCCAGCACTTCTGGCCGTTGAGGAGATAATATTTTCCATCCTGACTGAGCCTGGCCGTCGTCTTAGCGCCCAGCGCATCGCTGCCGCTGTTCGGTTCCGTGAGGCCATAAGAGCCTTTCCATTCGCCGCTGGCCAGTTTGGGGATATATTTCTTTTTTTGTTCGGGCGTGCCAAAATAGAGGATCGGCAGCGTACCGATGCCGGTGTGCGCCGACACGGCCACCGAAAAAGAAAAGCCGCCGCCCAGGCCTTCGTTCACCAGGGTAGCGGTGATAAAATCTTTTCCGAGTCCACCCAGGTCTTCGGGCACCGCCGCTCCGAGCAGCCCCTGTTCACCCGCCTTTTCGACAAGCGAAGGCATCAAACCGGGTTCCAGCTTATCGATGCGGTCGAGGATCGGCAGAACCTCTGCCTCCAGAAAGGCGTTGCACATATCCTTGACCATCCGCTGTTCTTCATTGAAGTCCTCCGGGATGAAGGTCTCGAAGGGTGAGCTTTCCTTTATCAGCCATTCGGCTCCTTTCAGGGCCTGTTTTTGTTCCGTTGAGGCGCTCATAGAAAATAGTTTAAAGTAAATTTCGTCAATATATCGATTAACGCAGGTTATCGTACACAATTTGCAAAACTTCCTTGCATACCTCGATGCGGTCTGCCGGTACTCCCAGCAATGCTTCGTTCAAGGTGGCTTCGGCCAGCTCCATGGTCTCATCATGCAACCGCTGCGCATGCTTTGTCAGATAGATCAGGTTGATGCGCCGGTCTGCTTCGGAAGGGACTCGCTTTACCAACTGTTGTTTTTCCAGGTTGTCGACCAAACGCGTGATGCTGGGCTTATCTCTGAATGTAGCACTGCAGAGCTCCTGCTGGCTCTTGCCGTCCTCCTTCCATAAGTGGTACAAAACACTCCATTGTTCTATCGTGATCTTCAGCCCCGCAGAATTGAATTTTTTCTGCAGGTTGCGGGCGATTGCCGTGCTGGCCTTGCCGGTGATAAAACTATACAGCTCTCCTTTTTTGAATTGGTTGTTTGACATACAGTTAGATAAACAACCAAACTAAGTTAAGTAAATCCCCGAGACTGCGCAAATATTTTTTTATGGGAATCCTTGGGAATTTCGTAACTTTTAGATGCCATTTTTTCCCTACGCCTCCTCCGCACCAACTCCGCTATCACCCAATCCTGATCGAGCCCCGAACCATTTTAAACAAGTTTTTATGAATCGCAGGTCTGCTGTCTTCCTTGCCGGGCTGATCATGCCCCTGGCCCTCTGTGCTCAAACCATCGTAGGGATCGGATCATCCACCATCAGCGGCGAAGGCGCCGATCCGGGCCAGTCCTGGCTCGATCTTCTCCAGGCCTATTATACCCAGTCCGGTTTGACCGTCAACATCGTAAACCTGGGACTCAGCAAATCGTCGAGCTTCAACGGGATGCCGTCGAGCTATGAGACGCCGCTGATGCCGGGCGACCCATTCGATCCTTCTACTCCATTGTATGATCACAATATCACTTATGCCTGGAATTACCACCCGGATGTCGTGATCATCGCCTATCCCAGCAATGATGTCGTGTATGGGTTTACGGTAGCTCAGTGGCTCTCCAATCTCCGGACGATCAATGATTCGGTTATCGCTGTCGGCAAGTCGGCCTGGATCGCTACCTCACAGCCGAGGAACGATCAGCCTATGAGCATCAGGCTGCTGTTAAAAGAGGCAAGGGACTCGATCCTGGCGGAATTTCCGGGGCGGGCGCTCAATTTTTACGATCAGCTGGTCGACCCTGCCACATTGGGCATACAAACGTCGCTGACAAATGATGGCATCCATCCCAATGATGCGGGGCATGCTTTGCTTTTCCAGGTGGCGAAGACCGCCAACATCCTGAATCCAACCCCATTGGCATTATCGATCACGGGTTTCGGCGGATCATGGAACAATGGCGGGATCGATCTGCACTGGCAGATCACGGGCACCGGTCTTTTGTCGGCATCGTCGGTCGAACGCAGCGGGGATGGGATGCATTTCAACGAACTATGGCAGGAGTCGTCCCTGGATCAGGACCTAGGGAACTATAGCTATACGGATCAGCACCCCCTAAGTGGAAATAATTTTTACCGCGTTAAGCTGAACGAGCAGGGCGCCATATCATATTCTCCGATCATCAGTATCGGGAATCCGGTGCGTGGCTGGAGCATCGGGGAACTTTATTCTACCGGCGACGGTTCGCAATGGAATGTCGTCGTCAATTCCGCTGATGGAGGAAAGGTTTCGCTCCGGATAGTCGATGCGGGCGGCAAGATGATCCTCGGGCAGCAGGCCATGATGCCGGCGTCTTCGCAGCAGTTCTCTCTCGATCTTTCGCCATTGGCGGCCGGCCAGTATTTCCTGGAGGTATGGACGAACAGGGGACGCATTGCCACCAGGGCTATCCAGCGGTTTTAATCCGGATGGTATTTGGGCAAGAGTATGTAGTTTAGCAGGAATGGCAACTATCTCCGGGTTTTATCCTTTAGGCTCCTCGAGTATACACTATATCCTTTGGGGAAGGGGGGACCGGCTTCTGTTTGCATTCCATGGTTATGGCGAATCGGCGGAGTCCTTTGGTTTTCTCAGGGAAGCGTTGGAGGCCGATTTTACGGTCGTCGCTATCGATCTTCCTTTTCACGGCAAGACCGAGTGGCATGAGGGATCTTATCTCGATCCGCCGACGCTGCTCGACGTCATGCATGGTATTGCATCTGGTATACCTTCGATCTCCGCCGACTGGTGGCTGCTCGGCTATAGTATGGGTGGGCGGGTGGCGTTGCAGATGCTGGAGCTGGCGCCGGCGAAGATCCGGCGGCTAGTGCTGCTGGCGAGTGATGGATTACAGATGAATCCCTGGTATTGGCTGGCCACCCAGACCGGTCCCGGCAACAGACTTTTTCGCTGGACCATGAAGCGGCCGGCATGGCTTTTTTTCTTGTTGCGGACCGGCGATCTCCTGCGGCTGGTCAATCCCAGCATCTATAAGTTTACGGCGCATTATGTCGATGACGAGCGGGTGAGAGAGATGCTCTATGCCCGGTGGACGACCATGCGTGGGTTCAGGCCCCGGCTTGCGCCGGCCAGCAAGCTGATCCGCGAGTATCGCATACCTGTAAGGCTTTTGTATGGCAGCTATGACCGCATCATCCGGTGGGAGCGAGGCGAGCGTTTCCGCCGCCGGACAATCCCTTTCTGCGAGCTGACACTACTTCCTGCCGGCCACCAGCTATTACAAGCCAAATTCTTGGAAGTCATTGTGAAGGCTTTATATTTACCTATCATTTGACATGACGTTCCTTTTCACCCTGATAGCCTGTTTGCTTTTTACCGCTTACGGCGGACTGATCGTTGCTTACCGGCGGGCCTGGACAGCAATCCCGTGGTTCGAGCCGCAACAGAGGCCGGCGACGACGAAGATCACGGTGCTGGTGCCTGCACGTAATGAAGAAGCCGTTATCACAGCATGCTTGAGCTCTCTGGCCCGGCAGTCTTACTCCAGGGATCGTTATGAGGTCATCGTGCTGGATGATCATTCTACGGATAAGACGGCGGCGATGGTGCGTGATTTTGCCTCTCTGCCGGAAGCGGGCGGGCTAGCGCTTCGTTGTCTCCCGATGTCGGATGTTCTACCGCCAGCGGAGCTGCGGGCGCATAAGAAATTTGCGATCGAGACGGGCGTCGGCGCAGCCACCGGCGAGCTGATCGTGACGACGGATGCGGATTGTTATTTTCATCCAGACTGGCTGTTGACGCTGGCGGCGTGTTATGAGGAGCGTGGGGCCCGGTTTATCGCCGCCCCGGTCCGTATCGGTGCGGCCGGCAAAGACGCAGAAGCCCGTCATCGTTCGCTCCTCGGTGTTTTTCAGACGCTCGATTTTATCACCTTGCAAGGTATCACCGGGGCGGCCGTCCATAGCCGGTTCCACTCCATGTGCAACGGCGCCAACCTGGCTTATACCCGGGAAGCGTTTTATGAAGCAGGCGGTTTCAAAGGCATCGACCATATCCCATCCGGAGACGATATGTTTCTCATGCATAAGATACGTGCGCTTTACCCT
>DASZOW010000305.1:0-3392 GCA_035550615.1 Puia sp. | reverse complement strand
GGCCTCATCGGGATTGGACGCATGGATATGCTTGCTTTCCACCACCCAGATGCTGACCCCTTCCATCCGGCGGGTATAGACATCGCGGGCATTTTCAATCGCCATGGCCGCATCCGCTGCATGAAGGCTTCCTACATGCTTATGATCGAGACCCTGTTTGCTGCGGATAAAGATCTCCCACAATGGCCAGGATGCTTTATTTTGATTATCTGTCATGATAAATTATGCCGCTTTTTCCTGTCGAAGCGCATTTTTCCGCGCATGCGCCAACGCTGCTTCTCTCACCCACGCGCCTTCCTCATGCGCCTGCACCCGCGCCGCCAGTCTTTCCTTGTTGCAAGGGCCGTTGCCATTGATGACCCGGCGAAATTCTTCCCAGTCTATTGACCCGAAATCATAATGCTGTCGTTCTTCATTCCAGACCAGGTCCGGGTCCGGCAGCGTCATTCCAAGCAGTTTCACCTGTTCGGCGCAGATGTCTACGAATCGCTGCCGCAATTCATCGTTGGTGAACCGTTTGATCTTCCATTGCATGCTCTGGGCAGTGTGCGGCGACGCCTCGTCGCTCGGTCCGAACATCATCACTGAAGGCCACCACCAACGGTCGATCGCATCCTGGCACATCCGGCGTTGCGCCTCGCTGCCTTTACTCAGCACCAGCAGGATCTCGAACCCCTGACGCTGATGAAAACTTTCTTCTTTACAGATGCGGACCATGGCCCTGGCATAGGGCCCATAAGAGGCCCTGCAAAGCGGAACCTGGTTCATGATGGCGGCCCCGTCCACGAGCCAGCCGATAGCCCCCATGTCGGCCCAGGTCAGGGTGGGGTAATTGAAAATAGAGGAATATTTTGCTTTTCCGCTGTGGAGCTGAAGGATCATTTCGTCGCGACTGGTTCCCAGCGTTTCCGCTGCCGCGTATAAATATAGCCCATGACCCGCTTCGTCCTGGACTTTTGCGATCAGGGTCGCTTTTCGCCTTAGGCTTGGGGCGCGGGTGATCCAGTTGGCTTCCGGGAGCATGCCCACGATCTCGCTATGCGCATGTTGAGAGATCTGCCTCACCAGCGTTTTGCGGTACGCATCCGGCATCCAATCCTTTGGTTCGATCCGGATATCCTCATCGATCCTTTGCTGGAAGCTATTTTCAACGGAGGAAGACATACACATTTTGTTTACACAAATATACTCGTTTTTCGGAAAGCTAACAAGCGTTAGCATATTCATTTACAAAACACTGTACAATCCCGGATTTTGTATTATTGTATTATCTTTCCAGTATGTCGTTTTTTGCGAGAGTGCGCAATATGATCTTTAGACCGGTGGCGGAGTGGCGGGTTGTCGGACAGGAAGGTATTCCGACAAAGACCCTTTTTTTCCAGTACGTGGTCCCGATGGCGTTGGTTCCCGCGATAGCCAGCTTTTTCGGCTATGGACTGGTAGGCGCCGACGGCATCCATTTCCGGGTGAGCGGACTGTTCTGGGGATCGGCCATGGCGATCGACAATTTTATCACCTCCCTCGCAGTATTTTGGTTCGGAAGCCTTATCGTGAATGCCCTGTCCCCCGGTTTTGGCGCTTCCCGGGATGCCGGCAGATCGGCGAGGCTCATGGCTTATGCTTATACGCCTGCGTGGATAGCCGGGTTGTTCTATTTTGTGCCTTCGCTACAGGAGCTGGTCGTGCTGGGACTGTATAGCGTCTATCTTTTTTATCTGGGTATTCCTGTGTTGAAACCAATGCCCGATGATCAGCGGCTTAGCTATGCCATCGTCATTGCGATCCTTGTGATCATTATCCGGTTTCTCGTCGGATTGCTGATCGTCAATCTCATCTATTTTATCTCGGGAAATCCTTATTTGCCCTATGCCCCATCGTTATTTTGAGTCGAAGTCGATCGTCACTTTTGGCGACCGGGGATGGGATTGGCAGGTAAGTATAAAGCCGGCTGCCAGCTCATCGGCTTCCAGTGCATAGTTCAGATCCATTTCGACCCGGCCCTCTATGAGCCGCGCACGGCAGGTACAACAGACGCCGCCTTTACACGCAAAAGGCAGATCGGCCCCCTGGTGGAGCGCTGCATCGAGGATCGAGCTGCCGTGATAGGGCAGTTCGAAGACATGGCTTACGCCGTCCAGCCGGACGGTGACCTCGCTGGTCTCTTCGGTTGTGGCCGGTTCGTCGGGCGCCTTTTTTTTACCGGGAAGCACCGATGCTATGTTGCCGCCGTTGTCCAACGGATGAAAGAGTTCGAAATGGATCTTTTTTCTTTCTATCCCTTGTTTTTCCAGCCAGTCTTTGACGGAGAAGATCATTTCGCCGGGCCCGCAAAGAAAAATCTCGTCCATGGAATGAAGATCTATGAGCCGGGAGCACAGCTCCTGGCATTTTGCGGCGTCGATCCGTCCCTGATGCAGGGCGAGATCCATCGTCTCCCGGCTGAGGATATGGTGTAGAGAGAACCGGTGCATATAACGGTTCTTGATGGCTTCCAGCGCTTCCCGGAAGATGATGGAAGGCCGGTAACGGTTGCCGTATACAAGGGTGAACTGGCTATCCGGTTCCATGGCCAGGGTGGTCTTGATCAGGGACAATACAGGGGTGATACCGCTGCCGGCGGCAAAAGCCAGGTATTGTTTCCGGTTACCCGGGTTCAGCTCGGTATAGAATTTCCCGGTAGGCGGCAGCACTTCGAGCGTCTGTCCGGCTTGCAATTGATCATTGGCGAAGCAGGAGAATAGGCCGCCCGGCACTTTTTTAACGGCGATCCGCAGCTCATCATCCAGGGGACTGCTGCAGATGGAATAGGAACGGCGGACCTCGCTGCCGCCTATCATGGTCCGGACCGTGATATTCTGACCCTGATGAAATCTAAAAGCTTCCCGCCATTGTTCGGGAATGGAAAAGGCAATGGATACGCAATCGGCCGTTTCCCGGCGAATATCTTCAATTGTCAGCGAAACAAAATGCGTAGACATCGAGATGGGATATTGATTATCGCTTCAATCCCTCTATGAGGTATTTTACCATATTGGATTCCAGGGCTTCGGCAGTCGTAGTCTTTCTGGACCTTTGCCAGGAATCGATGCCGCTGATGGCGGAGAGGATCACCAGTACGGCCGTATATGGGTCGATGGCCTTGATCTCGCCCCTGGCAGTACCTTCTTCGATGATATCGGCCACCCGTTTGCGGTAGCTGCGGCGTTGGTTGAGAAAGTTAGACAGATAAGGTTCCGGCAGATGACGCCACTCATGATCGGCGATATAGACATATTCATATTGATCCAGCATCATCCGGATATGCAGCCGGATGATCGTTTCCATCTTCTTCAAAGTGCTCTGGTTGCTGGACTCCACGGCTTCCAGGTTGGTCATGAACTCGTTCGCCACCT
>DASZOW010000304.1:0-11076 GCA_035550615.1 Puia sp. | reverse complement strand
TTTTGTACATGTATTTTGCGGTGGGGGAGTTGTCGGCAGGGATGATATTGCCGATGCTGTCCCGGCTGAAATGTTTGTTGAAGTCCTCCTGGACGGGATCCAGATAGGGGGAAAGGTCATCGGATTTTAAGATATTGATATAACTACAGGTATACACGAGGTTATTGTAATCGGTTTTGAGCTCCGGTCGAGCGGGATCACTTTTCCAAGGGATAAAGTGATCGATATGAAAATTATTTGGCCCACCAAACCAAAAATCGGGACAGTCAGAGTAGCCGCACCGGCGGTTGAAGTCCTCAGCAAGATGAGGTTTATACTGTCGATAATTGTTATATTTCTTTTTACAGGTCCTTTTTGGGCTTTTTTCTCTGAATGGCCTGGTCTCTTTCTTCATTTACTGTTTTTAGGAGTTTATCGACCTTTGAAAGTATGGCGTCCAGCCGTTCCGAGTTTGTAATGGTTTTGAGCGTTTCGGGGACTGATCGCTTTTTATCGATGGAGTTTTCCAATAACTGATCCAGCCGAATGAGTTCCTCTTCATCCTCGACCGTCGCGCTTCCGGCTTGTTTTTTACTCATGAGCTCCGATAATCTTCTTTCAGCTTCTTGGAGCCTGGTTCTATAGTGTTTGATTTGCGCTTCCACGCGCTCCAGGAATTTTATGTTGGCCTGGGATTCGCCTCCGTGGAGGATTTTCTTGATATAAACAATATTGACATCATCACTTTCATGAATGGCCTCCACGTCGAATGAGGTAAGAACGAAGCAAGGGAAGTTTTGGCGGATGGCCTGAAACTCCTTGACGAGATCGACTCCATTGTATGGCACGTTATAGTTGAATTTCTCCTTGTATTCATTGAGCATGAAATCCGTTACGATGGCGTCCGGGTTCTCCTGTAGTATAGCTTCGATCATTGAAGCGATGTCTGGCAGCGGAAAAAGATCCTTGACTTCGAAACCTTCTTTTGTATTGACGCCTTCGACATAATCCTTGAAATTGTCTATGTCGTCCGGTTGTTCATCTATGTAGATTATTTTATACATTGGCCGCTTTATATTTTACAGGAAAGGTTATCCGTAATCCAAATCCTTGTTGTGGAAACAAAAGATTTACTCTTCCCTCATTCTCCTCGACAATCGATTTTACCAGCCACATGCCGAGTCCAGTGCCGATCTCTTCCCCGGTGAATTCATGTCTTTTTGTGCTAAAAAGAGCTTCAAATATTTTTTCGGGTTGAGCGATATCGGGGGATAAGCCGGGACCATTGTCAAAATAATTGATCAGGATCTCTTTGGAGTTAACGGTTACGGATATATTGATCAACCTCTCGGTACCTTCTCCGGTAGATGTCTTGAAAGCGTCGATAGAATTGACAACAAGGTTGTTAAAGATACTATCGAAGTCGATTTCGAAGACTCGCATACTCGCCGAAGGATCGGCATCGATATTCAAGGTTATGCCTCGCTCTTCAAGGGCCGTTTTCCAATCCGACTGGTAGTCTTTAAGGTAGGTTTTAAAAATGAGTTGTTTGCGGGTTCTCTTGTCTTTACGGGTAGCACCCATGGAGAAATTAAGCCAATTTTGCAGTTTCTTATCCTGCCTTTGCATCTTAGCTAGTAAGGCAAAGGGATTTAGCCGTTCCTCGACTGAAGTATAATCGGATTCACGAATTTTGTCGACTATCAATCGCTTCAATTTATCCACCCGGGAGGCCATGGCCGTGTTGAGCTTACTTAGATCATGGCTAAACGAAGCCAGGACGATCCCGTTACTGGCGAGGCCGCGAAGGATGATCTGTTCTTCTTTGAGTTTCTCGATCTCGGCGTCTTTTTTTTCGCTTAGTTCCGACAATAGTTCCAGTTGGGTGTCTTTGTCGTCCTCGGTACCATTCCCTGCCGCGGGTTGGTAGCTTTGGGGTTGTCGATTCGAAGTGTTTTGCCGCTTTCTTTCCCTGTATTTTTTCGCTATTACTTCCGCCTGCTGCGCCTGGATGCTGTCGAAATTTTTTTCTTTAAAATAGGCATCCATTTCCCGGGCTATATAGGCCCTATCCCGCTCGAAGATGCTAACTATGCCGGCGATGATCTCCCTGAATACCTTGAAGACCGGGTTTTCCTGCAGACCCTCGCGGCTGGATTTGTCTTCGAACTGGACGTTGGTAAGACGCGAGATTCGGATGGCCCCGGCTACATTTTCCGGTTCCACCCGGTAACCACCGCCCTCTTTGGCGATACCCGCGGGGCTGGCAGATTTACGGTTGCCTAAACCGAGCCAATCGAATGCAGAATCTTCGACTTCCCCGTAGGGGCGTACGCGAAACTCGTCCCGGAACAATTTGATGCCCCCAAATTTATCCAACCATTCTTTCCGGACACCGGCCTGGAAACGGCGATAATGGAATCGTTCCGCATCGGGAGTACTGTAGGCCCGTTTGAGGAAATAAAAGGAGAATTCAAAGGGGCCTATGCTAGCGAGGCTGTTCTTTTCATCGACTTCTGCAAAACCCGGGAGGATCTCCCGGAGGGTCGTGTCCATTTGCCATTCGCCTTTGAGAAAGTCTTCCTTCCGATAGGGAAAAGATCTCATCGCATCCCGGTTAAAGAAGTCCGATGGGATCAGTTCTACGTCATACTCCAGCCGGGAGATCGTGACGCTTACGTTGCCGTCCTTGTCGGCTTTAGCCACAAGTTTATAATCATAATCGTCACACACCGAGCCTAGTACTTCACCATATTTCTCTGGTTGCTGAGAGCTGAAAAGATAGATGCGAAAACCGCCGGTCTCTTTGGGTGGGACCAGGACTTCGAGATCGGAGAAAACCTGGGATACAAAAAAATCGTCCCAATCGTCCCGCAACTGGGTTATTTTAAGGATCGTTCCGTATTGAAAGACGATGGCGGGGTCGATCTTTGTCAGGTCGAGCTCGGGTACGCGGCGCACAAGCTCCGTTTTTAAGGAATCGGTTCGTAGACCCGTGAGTTTGGCATTTACCCGGTCGATAGTCTTATAGATGCCTTCGAAATCTTCCCAGTTTACCTTCCATTCGTAGCCTGTATAGCTGGTTTCCTGCCCGTGTATGTCGGTATCTTTGGATCGGTCCGTTGGATCGAAAATGGTAGTCATTTCGCACCGGTTTCCCAGTTTGTCCAAAGCGAAGCGGCCTATACCCTTAGCGCCGGCTTTAACCCGGCCACTTTTTGTAAAGATATCGGTGGCTTTGTTGTCGGTACCAATAGTCATCCAATGGTCACGTATGATATTTTGGGTCATACCCTCCCCGGCGTCGATGATATAAAGCGTGTTTAGGGTTGCCAGGAGATTTTTTAACTCTTGGCGAGCTTGTTCTGGTAGATTTTTTTCCAAAAGATAGCCGCCCGTACCCTGACGGGAATAGTAGTTTAGAAGGACGGATTCGCTGATGCCTTTTTCTATCAACTGCATGAATTCCACAGTCTCTAAGCTTTCTTTGATAGTGAGGTATTTATTATCAAAATATACTATACATGCCTTGCTATCAGCATCATACGCATTTTTCACCAATTCGATAATTGCCCCTTTGAAGGTGGCAATATTCTCTCTACCAATGAGCCTTGCCGTTCGGGCGGAAACTTTAAATGGTATATCGATTACTTCTTCCATCGGCAGGTTTACTAAATTTAGGTTATCCTGTAAAGATAATTTAAACTACATAAATCTATATAACTGACTATTTTTATCCTGCTTCTCGATAGTTTTCATTATAATGCTCTCCATGTTCGAGACCAAAGGGGGCGTTTGCTAAGCAAAGATTGGGCTTCGGTTTTCATAGGTCAGGCTGCTTTTTGGATGTTTTCCTGGTAGCGTTAATTGGGCGATTGCCTGGTCGAATGGTGTGTTTGGCATGTAGCAGGCTATGTGGTTTTGAACTCCCTCATAGAGTTCAAAACCATCCTCAACCGGATTGAGATATACACAGTCGTACTTGATGGATTTCCAAAACCGTTCGATCCAGACATTGTCCAGCGCCCGGCCTTTGCCGTCCATGGAGATCCGGATTCCCATTTTCTCGAGGTATTGTGTCCAGAGGGCACTTGTGTATTAGGTTCCCTGGTCGGAGTTGATGATCTCGGGGACGCCATGGGTGGCGATCGCTTCTTCCAGCATCATCCTGCACCATTGGGCGCTCAGGGAATTGCTGATCGACCATCCGACAATTTGCCGGCAGAATATATCCATAATGGCCGTTAAATAAATAATGCCCTTTCGCATGGGAATATAGGTGATGTCTGTGCACCAGACCTGGTTGGGGCGCGTGATCTTCAGCCCGCCGGGCAGGTAAGGCTTGATAAACTTCTTTAAGCCCAGTTTGGTGAGATTCCTGCGCGGTAAAGGGTTTGGCGGCCCATCAGCCGGAACAGACGTCGGACACGCTTGGGGCCAACGGGATGACCGAGCTCTTTTAAAAAGAGCACCATCGATTCTATGCCCGCGGTAGGATGCAGCGTCAGATGCTTGTCCAGGATGTTCATCATTTTCACGTTCTCCGGCTTTTACGGTACCGGCTTGTAATAGAGTTTCCTTCGATTGAGGCGGAGCAGATCGCATTGCCGTCTAACCGACAAATTTTTGCACCGGGGCGTAACCAGCATTGCCCTGGACTTCATATCCCCAGTCTCTTGCAGCTTTTTTTAAAAATTTGTTCTCGACCTTGAGCTGGCCGATGTGGGCGTATAGCTCCTAGGTGTCCACGTCTTCCTTTTCTACCGCATCCTGCTTTTCAAAGGCTGCCGCCATATTTTCCAGGAATTCGGCTTTCCATTTGGAGATCATGACTGGATTTACATCGAACTTCTTCGCCAGCTCCGCGAGTGTTTGCTGGTTCTTCACCACCTCAAGAGCCACCTTGCTCTTGAAATCGGCGGAAAATTTCCGACGAGATTGCTTTTTCATGGTGGGTTGTTAAATTTAATCCTTTTATTTAACTAACAAAAGTGATATTTGCTTTTTAGATCACTAGGTTCGGACTTTGATTTCATATTTATTCTGGTGGCTCAGATTTATGTTTTATATGAATATCGCTGCGTTGAGGAAAAGATTACAGGACTACATTAGATTTGCGGGGGAAAAAAGATTCAAGTCATTTTTACGCTATTGTTAGATGACATCTCCTTTCAGGAATTGATTGCCACCTATCCTGAAGTTACAGAGGCGTTCGTTAACGCTGCCTTGGCGTATGCGTCGGAATTTATAAGTCTTTTGAAAAGCCCGAAAGCGACGAAGCAAAGGAATATAGCGACTGGCTTGGATTGACGAAGGGCGAACAATGGAACCCAGCATTTTGCAGCTTGCGGGAAGTCAATAAGAGACTTTGTTTAATAGAATGAGTTTACCGATCTTGGCTTAAAATTAAAAGACTTTGCCGAATTTATATATTGTTGCAGGCTGTAATGGAGCGGGCAAGACAACGGCCAGCTTTACCATTCTGCCTGAAATTTTGAATTGCAGAGAGTTTGTGAATGCTGACAGTATAGCGGCAGGGCTATCTCCATTCAACCCAGAAAGCGTCGCAATCGAGGCTGGCCGGTTAATGCTTTCGCGAATACATGAACTAATGGCAGGTGGTACGGATTTCGCATTTGAGACGACCTTGGCCACGCGAAGTTATGTTTCTTTAATTGAATTTGCTCGAGGCGCAGGATATAAGGTCACCTTGCTCTTTATCTGGCTTGATTCACCGGCAACGGCTGCCCGACGGGTGGCCGACCGGGTAAGGAAGGGAGGGCATAGTATCCCTATTGATGTCATCAAACGGCGATATTACCGCGGCATTTCGAATTTGTTCAATTTATACATTCCCGTCTCAGATCGATGGATGGTTGTTAATAACGAGACAATTGTGCCGGAACCGATTGCGGAAGGGGCTATAGGGGTTGATAATATTGTTATTAATGAGTATATTTGGCATGTAATCAACGATCAAGCGAAACGAGATGATTCCCAATAAAAATCAACCGACCGAATTTTTTAAAAATATCCTGCAGGGGATGAAAAAAGCGTCTCGAAAGCTGGTAGAAGAAAGTGCCGCACAAGGGCGCTCTCTTGTTATATCTATTGACGGTGAAGTGAAAGAAGTTCCCGCCAAAGAACTTTTATCCCAAGTGACTAAACAGGATTAAATCAGGGTACTAATCTGGGACTAAAATCGCTAGAATGCTCTGGAATCGGGCATTTTCAATTCTGTATTGGGAAGTAGTGAACCGTGCTTCGGACGGGACGCCGGTCCGGTAGGGCCGAGGCCGGCGCTGGATGTGGGTTTTGGAGGTTATAGTTCTTGAGCGCTGATTTTCAGTGCTTTTCTTTTGCCTTCTTCAACTTTTCTTTGCTTTTAGTAGCCAATATTGGGACGGACCAGGGCTTTACACGGATTTTCGGGCGATCTTCCGGTTATGGATGCGGGAAATTGATACGCAATGATCGTATGATACGGTTTCGAGCTTATGATAGACTCAAACATGGATATTGTGTCTCAGTCAAATCCAAGGTGAATGAAAGCCATGCCTGCCTAGTCCTGCTCTCAGTTCCAGGGTGTTTCCCGGCCATCGATCTGACTCAACCTATTCGTTTATCGAAAGATGAGTAAATTTGGGTCGATACGGCAGGAAATAGCGGCTGAGGCTGCTCTTGGGCCGATCTAAGGAACATCAATAAAAATGAAATCCAGGCAGTCCGATGACTGCCCCCCCATATGATAGACATTTCTGCTACCGGGAATCAAATTCGATGTGTCACGAATTTTCAAGACCTTGTTTCCACGCCATTTCATGGAGAAGTGAATGCGATTTGTTGGGCCCGCACTCTCACAGGTGATTTTTCTGAAATTGTTCAAAAGGTAACGCTAAACGGTAATGTAACAGTCATTGAACAGGAGGACCTTTATCAACTACAATTGAGCGAACAGGGGCAATCGGCCCGTGAAATTCTCTTACATGATTTGAGGCTATTAAAGGCGCATGGCGCATCGCCAGTCCTCAATGTGATCAAATGCTATGATCGGGATGACCGCTACCCGTTTTTCCCGGCCGATGTCTATTCTTTTCATGTAGATCGCTCTCCTGTACCGACCGATACCTTTTTATGCACTTACTATGGCGATTGTAGTGAAATACTACCCAATGCACAAGGAACAAAGAAAGTACTTATTCCGGAAATACGGGATGAACTCAGAAAACTGTATCATGGGGCAGACGTCGGTTTTGAGACCTTCCTACGTGAAAATTTCTTCGACCTGCACTATCAGGCTAAACCGAACGCATGTCCGATACGCATGGGCCCTGGTCAGCTGTGGAGGTTGGCGGTTGACCACCCTGAAAGCGGGGTTCCTCCCTGTCTTCACCGTGCGCCGAAGGAAGAATCCGGAAAGAACAGGTTGTTGTTGATTTGTTGAACAGCCGGCAATATCTTGTCTGTAGTCGATCCGTGTACATCCTTTTCGAGAGCCTGTTTAACCGTGTATAAACGGATAGCTCTCACATGGAGGAGCCGAACTTGCGAGCGCAATATGTATATTTGAAGGCATATGAGAAAACTAACCATTACACTTTTGCTGCTGAGCACATTGGCAGCCCAGGTCTCAGGAGAATGAGGCATTTTATGTTTTTAATGCGGATTGGAAGCCCACCAAACTTGATTCTGCTCATTTCCTGTTGCATGTACACAAGCTGGCCGAAGGCTGCTGGCAATGGGACTACTACAATTTTGTCGGTCCGATTTTGAAAAGCGAGCAATATGCGGACAAAGACGGGGATAATCTCACCGGAGTTACCCGTTTTTACAACGCGAAGGGGTTGCTCGACTCCACGGCCACTTTTAAGAACGGCAAGATGGATGGAGATGCCTACAAATTGACCACCGACAGTTTTCGTACAAAAATGAAGTACGTTTATCGCAACGACACGCTCGTGTCCGTGATCGACCCGGCTGTCGATAAAAAGGATCCTGTAGAGAGCATCGAAAAAGAATCGGAGTTCCCCGGAGGAGTTAACCAATGGATAAGATACCTGAACAAGCATCTGAAATATCCGGATAGAGCGGTCAACGGTGATATCCAGGGCGAAGTGCGGGTGCTTTTTGTCGTTGGCAAAGAGGGCGAGATCCTGGACCCCTATATCGGCAAGTCGGTGGAATATTCGCTGGATGAAGAGTCGCTTCGGATTGTCACTGCCTCCGGTAAATGGCAGCCCGGTGTCAAAGATGGGAAGCTGGTCAAGACCTTTAAGATACAACCGGTCGTTTTTCGGCTGAGGTGAAGTGATGTTGCCGTTCGCACCCGGGATTGGGTTTTGCGGTGCCGGCGGCCGGTCAGCCAATCGGAATTGGGCGACAGTTCGCTACGGCATACCAGGCGCAAAGCAGATGATACCTATTTCATAATTTATTTGCTTAGCAACCGCCTTTGTGGGGAACACGTTTAAAAATTATTTTACCATCCCGTTCAGCATATTCGCCCGATACGATTGGGTATGAATACTTTGGAGCACACGATACGTAATAGCTTCTTATAATTATCTTGTCGTTAACTTTCAGGCTCTGCAATTGCTCAACTTGAGACTTTTCCGCATCAAATGTTACAATATAATCCTCACCATCAATCCTGGCCATCACCCCGAAACCTAATCTTGATCCTGGCGGAAGGGAAAGAGACGTTATAACAGCCTCCATATCGGTAAAAGAACTTAGATACTTCCTTATTTTAGCAACACCGGCATACACTTTTTTACCTGCGGGAGACGCTTCCCATTGTTTGAACTTTACACCATCGGGGCTAGCCTCCCATTTTTTCATTTCGGCTTCCTTTTCAGCAGCAGTAAGCGGCTTTTGGGCGGGCTTTTTAGAAGCTGCATTGTTAATTCGGCAAATAGCAAATACCAACCCGCTTACGATGACCAGCGGTAAGATGAGCGCGTAAATAACTTTTTTCATATCTTTTACAATTGATTTAGCGAAATTATCCCGATACCTTTCTGCGCGGGTATTTGGATTGTAAATAAAAATGTAACCTTTGTAAATAAATCGTAAAATGGTATGTTTGACAGCCGAAATCAACTTTCCGGGAAACGCAAGTACCTGTGGGGATTGATATTACTCCTTTTTATCTCTGTAATATATGTGGCTTTCAATGTGACCGGCCGTGACGGTTTTGATGTCGCCAGGAGGGAAGTTTTGCTTCGGAAGATAGGAGACGAACTACTCACACAGTCGGGCGACAGTAGATCAAGGGTTCTTCCGGTAAAAAAGATCTCCGAAGATGAATACCAGATCAGTTTTGAGAATCAGCTTACTTTTCAACCGGACTCGTTGGTGAATACTACCCAGCGTTTGTTGGCCAAAGACCCTCTTGCGAGTGATTATGTTGTCAATGTTCTGAACTGTAGCAACTCCAGTGTAGCCTATGGATACGCTATATCCAACAATAAAAGAGATGACATTGTCGCTTGCAGGGGAAGATTGCAACCCAAAGGATGTTACGTGGTTAACATTAAGTTCAAACCGACAGGCATAAACACCGCAAAGAATGGATATCTTCTGGGCAGCCTGTCATTCTTAGCATTTGTTGGTTTCGTGTTTTTTAAATCGGTTAAACCTCGAAAAGCCGAGCCTGGGAATCAAAGTACCGGCATTTTGACTTTTGGATCGGTAGTGTTTAATGCGCAGGAACGGCGACTGGTAATAAATAAAGACACCATAGACCTGACTGGCACGGAAGCACGTTTACTGCTCATTTTTGCGTTGTCTCCTAACCAGACTATAGAAAGAAGCCGGCTGCAAAAGGAGATATGGGAAGACGAAGGTGTTATTGTGGGGCGCAGCCTGGATATGTTCATTTCAAAACTTAGAAAAAAATTGGAATTGGATCCAAATGTCAAGATCGTTGTTGTACGCGGCAAAGGATATAAGCTTGAAATTAGCTCTTAAGATGATTCTTCTCGATCCGAACCGGGGATTACAGTGATTTAACGGTGCGGGCGCCTGGCAAATAGTCCTACCTTTCCAGGAAACTGGCCTATGAATAAGCAGGCAGTCTGTGTTATGTCGTACACTTATAGATATACTCGAAGGGCTGTCCAACAAATCTCACGTGCATGGAAGATCAGTATTTTATGGTCATAGGAGGGCTCCGCTATTTGCTTTGTGCTCGTTTTGAAAGAATGGTTGACGTCTATAAGACTGCCGGCACCGGGGATAAGCTGGCCGTGGATACGCTCTTTGGATCCGGAGGCAGACGCATGGATTTGCTGGAGGACCGAAAGGTATTTTGTTGTGCGGACTACTATGAGGGTATGGCACTTTACAGTTTGGATGATGGTCAGGTACTTTGGATCAATGAGAAAATAAAGGGTATCCAGGATGTTTATTTTTCCGACCCTTATATTTATCTGAACACGGAAAAAGGCCGGATGCACTTGGTCTCGATAGAGGAAGGAACGATCATGGACACGCTGACCAGGATCGACGAGGTTTGTTTTACAGACATCCGAAGCGTCTTGATTGTCCAGTCCGGGCGAAAGCTCGAGCTGGTGACGGTCACTGATGGCAAGTTTACGTGTGAAGTGTTGCCGTGG
Organism: Puia sp.; assembly: GCA_035550615.1. Classification (GTDB taxonomy): domain Bacteria; phylum Bacteroidota; class Bacteroidia; order Chitinophagales; family Chitinophagaceae; genus Puia. Next base: position 478 of record DASZOW010000304.1, on the reverse strand, counting down.
ATAAAGGCTGCTGAAAGAGGGCGTGATCGATATTGCAATGGCTCCGGACTACCGGAAGTTGTATTGCACGAACCGAGATATCCTGGATCCATGGACCGGGGAGTTAATTGGAATGTTAATTTGAGTGATGCCGTGCTTCCATTTATTGGCGAGATTGGTGAATACATTTTTATATTTTGGAAAAAAACTATGCTATTGAAATGAGGAACCCCGGATTGGGAATAACGGTGATCGATGCAGGAGCGGATCGAACTGACGGATTCATGGAATTTTTTATGGAAGCTTCAGGCGGATCACACTTTGCGTCTCAGCAGTTTTATGGACGAGCATACGAGTTTGTAAAATCCTACCATGCTGACCACCGTTCTCACCATGTTGACCACCTGAGGATGATGGCCTGTTCTGTAATCTTGTAAAGAGCTGGTTGTACAAAAATAAGGTTCTATTTCTTTCTGAGAGATTCTCCTTTGAGTTCCAG
>DASZOW010000303.1:0-8514 GCA_035550615.1 Puia sp. | reverse complement strand
CTAGCGCCGCGAGTAATTCGGAGAGTTCCTTGACCATCTCATCGGGCCCACAGATATAAAAAGGTTGCTGAAAATCGGTGACCTGGTCTCGTAAAAAATGCCGGTCGATACGTCCATGAAAATAACCATCGGGCTGCTTTTCCCTCGTCAGCAGAAAATTGGCCGTGACGCCAAGGATGTCGAGCAGTTCCTGGCGCTCGATGATGTCGGCCGCCGTCTTATTGGAAAAATACAGGGTATTGCCACGGGTCTTCCCATCGCGATGCAACTGCCGGAAAATGGCCAGAAAAGGAGTGATGCCCGCCCCGCCGGCCAGAAAAACGCCCGGCCCTCTGTATTCGATAGCGCCCCATACGTCCCGGACGATCATCTCATCGCCGGGTTGGAGCTGGTGTAGCAGATCGGTGACGCCATGATGATCGGGATACCGTTTGATGGTAAACTGAAGAAAAGCATCGTCGTTCAGCCCGGTAAAAGTAAAGGGGTTTTTCTTGTCCTTCCACTCCGGCTTATTGATCGATACATCGGTGGCCTGACCGGGAACAAAACGATAACCTTTGGGCTTCTCCACCCTAAACTCTTTGACATCGTGCGTAACCTGTCTGATCCTAAGGATTTTTACTACTGCTTCCATAACTTACAAGTTACAAAAAATCGTACCATGCGTCATTAGGATATTGACTATTAATAAAAACGGCCTCGCCGATCCGCGGCGTGGTGATGGGCAATCCGGCCTCGGCGGCAGCGGCAGTGACCCGGCGGATAGGTTCATCCCACGGATGCAGGGAAAGGGTGAACTTCCCCCAATGGACAGGCAGAAGGACTGCCGCCCGCAGATCCCGGGCCGCCATGACGGTCTGCTCCGGCATCATATGGATATAAGGCCAGTTCTCATTGTACTGGCCGCATTCCAGCACAGCCAGATGAAAAGGCCCAAAACGATCGCCGATGACCTTGAAATGTTGCTCATAGCCGGAATCCCCGCCGAGAAAAAGCCGGCAACCGCCTCCACTGTCCGCCGATACGATTTGCGGCACGTCCAGCACAAACGACGACCAGATCGCGCCCCCACGTTTCAACGAGCGGCCGGAGAAGTGACGCGCCGGAGTAGCGGTAAGTGTGGCATAAGACGCCTGGTAGTTTGGCCGGCCGGCGGCATCGACTCCGATATGCTCCCACCAGTCGAGCTCGGTGATCCGGTTCGCCTCGATCCCCCAGAACTCAAGGTGGGCGCCCACGCCCAGCGAAGTATAAAAATGGTTCGTTCGGTCCCTAAGCTGCAGGATTGTCTTGTAATCCAGGTGGTCATAATGATCATGCGTCAGTAGAATGGCTTCGATGGTATCGGGCATATCGGCGACGCCATAGACATCGGACCCGGGAAAGGCCCTGGCAAAAAAAGAAACAGGTGATGCATTGCCGCTAAAAACGGGATCCACAAGGATATGGGCCTTGCCGATCTTCAACAGATAGGAAGAATGTCCAAACCAGACCAGGGTCGCCTCGTCATCCGGCAATTTCCGCAGATCCGTACGGACCGATGGCAAAGATTTTGGCGGCGCCGTATTGGCGGGCCGGCTGCTGAAAGCCCTCAGCATCTTGAACATCGAAGCCTCCTTCCGCATGACTTCCGTAGGCACAAGATTTTGAAAACTGCCATCCCGGTAATGCGGGGAATGCTGGATGCGGCGCAGACGGATTCCCGCCGGAGCCTTGCCAAAAACAGGGAATAGAGACATGCAGCTGAAACAACCGGACAGGGAATTGGTTCGGGCAGCCGCCCTTCATCCAGGCCTACCGCATCAAACTCTGATACATCAGCTGCTCGAGCTCCGGCTCCATCTCGTTGTGGCTCACCGGCCGGTCGTTCGTCATGATCAGACAGACCAGGTGGGCTTTCGGATCCGCCCAATAGCTCGTTCCAAAATAACCGCCCCAGCCGAACGACCCCTCATTGCGAACGCCATGCGCCGCGGAAAGCGCACTGGTAAGTCCAAAACCTAATCCGAAATTGTCGATGCCATTATAATTAAAGGTGAGCTGCCCGCTCGTCATCATCTCCACTGTCCGGGGCGCCAGGATACGCACGCCATTATAAATACCGCCATTGAGCATCATCTGCAGGAAAACGGCATAATCCCAGGCCGTCGAAGTGAGCCCCGCGCCGCCGGAGAAATATCGCTTGTGCCGCAGCGGGTAGTCTGGATCGATCCCTCCGGTGAACTCCTTGGTATACGCCACCTGTTTGTGATTAGAATCCTCCCTGTAAAGCGTAACCAGCCTGGCCGCCTTATCCGCCGGTACGTTGAAATAGGTGTCCCGCATGCCAAGCGGCCGAAACAGATGCTGCGCCAGATAGTCTTCGAGATTCATCCCGCTCATCACCTCCACCAAACAGCCCAGCAGATCGACGCTCAGCCCATAAGTCCATTTCTCCCCCGGCTGGTGCACCAGCGGAAGACGAGCCAGGGTCTCCATCGTGGCTTTCAGGTCCTGGTCGAATACGCCGATCCCGGACGGAATACCCGCCTTGGCATAAATAGCCGTCATCTCCTTACTGCCGATCATGGGATAATCGAGCCCGGATGTATGCGTCAGCAGATCCCGAAACGTAATGGCCCTTTTAGCCGGCACCGTAGTATAGGTAGTATCCGCAGCATTGAATTTGTCGAGCACCCGGACATTACGGAAAGCCGGCAGAAAATCGGCGATCGGTTCGTCGAGATAGAATTTTCCCTGTTCAAAAAGCTCCATCAACCCTACACTGACGATGGCCTTGGTCTGCGAGGCGATCCGGAACAGATCGTCCCGCCGCATCGGTTTGTGCGCTTCTATATTGGCATACCCATATCCCCGGTACTGGACGACATGCCCATCATGCACCATAATCGTCACCACTCCATTGACCCAACCATTACGCACATAGCTATCGACAAAGCTGTCGATCCGGGCAAGCCGGGTATAATCGATGTCCTTGTCGGTTACCCCAGTTTGTAGCAGCTGGGCGGAACCGGTAAATGTCATGACAAGTAGAAAAGCAACGAGGAACAAAGACAGTTTACGCATGTGGGGCCGTTTTTGGTATTGGCAATTTACGCTAAAAGTTGTTGATCGCCATACGCTGTGTCCTGCCGCTGCTATGGCATTTGTGATGTATCTTACGGCCGGAAAATTAACACCATGGAAAAAACGAATCACCGGCCGCCTGTTGTTCATCACGTGTTCTTCTGGTTAAAAAACCCGGATTCCGTTCAGGACAGGGAACAGCTGGTAGCCGGCCTTAAAACGCTGGCAGACATTCCGCTCATCAGGGAGCTATATATAGGCGTGGTGGCCGATACCGACGCCCGGGATGTCATCGATGCCAGCTGGCAGGTGTCCGAGCTGATGTTCTTCGAAGATCTCGCCGCACAAGCCAACTACCAGCAACACCCGCTGCACGTGCAGTTCGTGAACAATTGCAGCCATCTCTGGAAAAAAGTGGTCGTATACGATACGATGAATGTCTATACCCGGGTCGCATGATCGCATCACCGGCCTGGAGCGCCGGGCTAGTTGAAAGAGATCAGTTCCACATCGAAGATCAGCGTGCTGTTGGGCCCGATCTGTCCGCCGACCTGCCTGTCGCCATAACCTAAATGAGGTGGGATAAAGAACCGCCATTTGCTCCCCGTAGGCATGAGTTGCAGACCTTCCGTCCAGCCCTTGATAACTGCATTCAGCGGGAATGTGGCAGGCTGGCCCCGACGCACGGAGCTGTCGAAGATCGTACCGTCGATCAGGGTGCCATGATAGTGACAGGTCACCTTATTGCTGGCAGTGGGTTTGGGCCCCGTACCTTCCGTGAGGATCTCATATTGCAACCCGCTCGGGAGCGCCACGACGCCGGGCTTGTTCTTGTTGGCTTCGAGAAAGTCCTGACCGGCCTTGAGATTCGCGGCGGATTTTTCTTTATTCAGATGGAAGAGTCTGTCGGCGATACCCATGGCATTTTTTTTGTAAAAATACGAAGCCTGATACAGTCTATGAAAAAACAGACATATTTCCTATATATCCTGATCCTTGGCCTGCTGACGGCCATCGGCCCCTTTTCCATCGACATGTACCTCCCGGGTTTTGACGATATCGCCCGAAGCCTGCATACCACTCCCGCCACGGTGGCGCTCTCGCTATCGAGCTACTTCATCGGCGTAGCGGTTGGACAACTCATATACGGCCCGCTGCTCGACCGGTACGGCCGCAAAAAACCGCTTTATGGCGGACTGGTGCTCTATATCGTCGCCACCGCCGTCTGCATGCAAGCCAGGGACATCCATACGCTGATCGTGCTGCGGTTTATCCAGGCCATCGGCAGCTGCGGCGCACAGGTGGCAGCCATGGCAATGGTCCGTGATCTATTCGGCGCCAAAGACAGCGCCAAAGCCTTGTCATTGCTGTTGCTGGTGGTCGGCGCCAGCCCGATGATCGCTCCCACCGTCGGCGGCTATGTCGTCGTTAGTTTTGGCTGGCGGACCGTTTTCCTGATCCTCGGCATCGTAAGCGTGATCATAACGCTGCTGACGATCTTTTTTTTGCCGGAAAGCTACTCCGCAGATCCGAATTTTTCGCTAAAGCCAAGACCGATCATCCGCAATTTTATATCTGTCCTGCAGATCCGGCAATTTCTCGTTGCGGCTCTCGTGGAAGGCCTGGCATTTTCCGGATTGTTCGCTTATGTCACAGGTTCGCCGATACTGTTCATGAATATCTATGGCGTTGGGAAAAGGTCCTATGGCTGGATCTTCGCCTTTCTATCCGTAGCCTTCATCGTCCTGAGTCAATTCAACAGCCTGCTCCTGCGGCGATATTCCAGCGCACAGATCATCCGTGTGGCGATGACGGGCCAGGTGATCACGGCGACCATCTTCCTGGCAGGCAGCCTTGCCGGCTGGTACGGGCTGGCATCTACCATAGCGTTGCTTTTTATCTTCCTGACGTTTTTGGGATTTACCTATCCCAACGCCGCGGCGCTGGCATTGGCGCCCTTCGATAAGAACGCGGGAACCGCTTCCTCGCTGTTAGGCACCCTGCAGATGGGCATCGGCACCCTGGCATCTATCGCCATCAGTATCCTGAATAACGGAACAGCCATCCCCATGGCGGCCGTCATCGCCGGGTCTTCAGTCCTCGCCGCAGCGGTACTGATCATGGGAGCCTCGCGACAAGGCCTTCCGGCAACAGCCGAAGGATCTGATAGATCACCTTCCATTTAAACCCCGGCACCAGCGTAAACCGGCTGCTGGCCCCCACAACGGCGCGGGCGACAAAAACGGGCTCGAGCAAAAGCGATCCCGGCAGGTCCAGGCCGGCGGTCATCTTGCTGCGGATATATCCCGCCACCACCGCATTGACGACGACCCTGCGCGGGAAAAGATATTGCCTCAAACCGGCTAGATACGTGGTAAACGCGGCCTTGGTGCTGCCATACACGAAATTGCTTTTTCTCCCGCGTACCCCGGAAAGCGAGGAAAGCCCGATGATCCGTTCCAGCTGCGTGTTGCCGGCATCCATGACGATGAGATTGAGAATAGAGACAGCCCCCGCATAATGGGTGTGCATCATCCGCAACGTTCCGGGCCAGTCGATAAGCGCCTGATCATTGGTCACCTGGAAACCGGCTGCATAAAGCACAATATGTGGCTTGGCGGGCAGCGCGGCATAAAAGGCGCCATGATCGCCGAATGCCGTAGCATCGAAATATCGGGTGATGATCCGCTCCGCCGGAAGCCGACGTTCGGCGACAAAAGCGTCGATCGCCACCAGACTGCGGGACGCCGCAATGACCTGGTGGCCCTGCTGAACATACAATTGCATAGCCTCTTTTGCCACATCGGAATTGGCGCCGAGGATGAGGATCGTCTTCATGGTTTCGTATCAGCTTGAACGCCGGCGCCGCCGCTGGCTGCGGAAGCCTTCCGGTGATAAAAATCCTGCAGAATGTAAAATGCCATCTTCTTCTGCCCCGATTCGGAGATCAATCCCTTCCGGTTCCAGAAATTCTGATAGATGGGATTCTGCCGCCGCGGCGACCGGAAATCGACTAATATCCATGGCGTCATTCCGCGAAGCGCCCCGATCTTGCTTAGCATCGAAAGCTGATGGACATAAAGCTGCTGCTGATACTCCTCGCTCCATCGGACCGCGGAATCGGAATGGAAACCGGCCAGCGCGTCGCCGCCGAATTCGGTAATGATCACCGGACGGTTGTATTTTATAGTGAAATGATATTTTTCGAGATCAGCCGGCTTGTCGCCCCAATACCAGCCGGCATATTCGTTAAAGCTTACGAGGTCCAGCTTTTCGCCGAGCGGATCATCCACGATGACCTCATCACCGTTACGATGAACTTCCAAAGCAGCGGATACAAGCCGGGTATTGTCCAACGAATGCGCCCGGGCAGCCAACCGGCTCATAAAAGAAAGCCTCGGCTCACTCAGCGGGGTCTCGTTACCGATAGACCAGATGATGACGGAAGCGCGGTTGCGATCGCGGTTGATCAGATCGGAAAGCTGCTTCTGCGCATTGGCGTAGGTAGCCGGGTTCGCCCAGGAGATCGTCCAGTACACGGGGACCTCCGCCCAGACCATAAGCCCCATCTCGTCGGCAAGCCGAAGCATGGTCTCGTTATGCGGATAATGGGCGAGCCGGACATAGTTACAATTCAGCTGCTTTGCCCATGTAAGCAGCATCCGGAGATCGCCCTCGCCACGGTTGCGGCCGGGGATCAGCGGATCTTCGTCATGGATCGAAATGCCGCGTAAAAAAACGGGCTTGCCATTGAGCAGGATGTCGGTGCCGCGTACTTCGATAGTCCGGAAACCGATACTGTCCCGTATGACATCACCCGCACTCGTGGCGAGGCTGACCTGGTAAAGTTTCGGCTGCTCCGGCGACCAATACGTAAGCTGTCTGACCGGGATATTCACGACGGCCCTGCCGCCCGCATCGGGGTGCACCGTAGTGCGAACATGCAATTCGGGAATGTCGATCGTGACCGGCGTGGCCGGAGCAGGGCCATCGAGCTGGACATAACCTTCGATAAGATGGGGATTCGACCTCGCCAGCTGGATCTGGTAGTCGCTGATAAAAGTGGGCTGCGCAACGGCAAGCCAGACATCGCGCGTGATGCCGCCATAATTCCACCAGTCGGTATTCACCGTAGGAATTTCGTCCTGGTGTCGCGTATTGTCGGCCATGACGACAATCGTATTATCGCCATCGGCAAGCCGGCCGGTGACCTCGAACTGGAAGGGAGTAAACCCACCCTTATGCATCCCCAGCTTTTTACCGTTGAGATAGACATGCGCCTCATAGTTCACAGCGCCGAAACACAGAAAATAACGTTTGCCGGGCTCCGGACGGAATGTAAAAACCCGCCGGTACCAGATGGTGCCTTCATAAAACAACAGTTTATTATCCTGGGAATTCCAGTCACCCGGCACCTTGAGTGTCGGGCTATGATCGAAATCATATTCGATGAGCTCGTTGTTATCGAGCTGCTTCTTGTCGTCATAAAAACCACCCTTACCGGAAGCCGACTGGTCATAAGGCTGATGACGATAGTCATAGTAGCCGGTCTCATAAGGATCGATAATGTAATTCCACCTGCCATCGAGATTCAGCTGACGCCGCGCCGCGATATTTTGGATAATGGTGGTGTCCAGCCCAGTCTGCGCATAGCCGGTCATAACGGCAAACAGGAAAAAGCAACCCAGGAAAGCTCGATATTGATTCATGGGTTAAAAATAGCACTTTCCGCGTTACGCATGTGGCGCAACCTCGTGGAGGGATGCATGCGCTTCCACGCCATTCCCATTGCTCCGGGACGGCGCATGCCTGTCGTCGAAGGACGGCGGTGTCGTAATGCCTTCGGTCGGATGCGCCAGGCGGAACCACTCTTTGGCGTATGGCTTCAGCATGGCATCGGCGGCCGCCGGCCCCCACGTTCCTGATTCGTAGAACTGCAAGCCTTTTTTGGGCGACCTCTTCCAGGCATCGAGGATGGGCATCACTACCTTCCAGGCCCACTCGATCTGATCGGCACGCATAAATTGCGTGGCATCTCCTTCAAGTACATCCAGCAGCAGCGCCTCATAAGCTTCGGGTAAGGATTGCATATAGTTGCCTTTATACATGAAATCCATTTCCACCGGCAACAGCTTCATATGCAGACCCGGGACCTTTCCATCGAAAAGAAGCCCGATCTCGAGTTCAGGCTGTATACTGATCATCAGCCGGTTGGGCACGATATCGTCTTTGAAGATCTTATGCGGGGATTCTCTGAACTGGATCATGATCACCGAAGACTGCCGCGGCATATTCTTGCCCGTACGCAGGAAGAAGGGAACTCCCTTCCAACGATTATTATCGATCAGGAATTTTGCCGCTACAAACGTCTCCGTCGTGGAATCCTTCGCCACATGTTCCTCATCACGGTAAGCAGGCCGGCTCTCGCCATGGACCGTACCCGCGGTA